>JANQKN010000089.1 GCA_028281065.1 Flavobacteriaceae bacterium
AACCAATACAAGGACTTCTTGGCCAATGAAACGGTAATCGCACCTTTCTATGGGGATGTACAATTATCGCAAACATTACCAGGAACTTCTACACCACTAGCAGTTGCTGCTATTGCCAATGGGGATTTCCAAGTATACCAAACCTATACCAACTCTGATGCCGACGTGAACTCTTACGGAGGTGCGATTGGAGTTAGCACCAAGATATTAGATAAGTTCGATTTGGGAGCCAATTATACCTATGCCAAATTGGATTTTGATACCGATGCCAATCCAGATTTCAGAACCAACTTTAACACACCAGAGCATAAAGTAAAAGCTACTTTTGGTAGTACGCAGTTGATCAAGAATTTTGGTTTCAACGTAGCTTGGAGATGGAGTGACAACTATTTCTGGGAAGCTTCCTTTGGAGACGGGGACGTACCTGCCTTCCATGTATTGGATGCTCAGATCAATCTAAAAGTGCCTAAGTTCTTTAAGTCTACCTTTAAAGTAGGGGCGACTAATATTTTACAGGATGAGTATTTCACAGCATTTGGTACCGGTTTAATCGGATCTCAATACTATGTGTCCTGGACCATAAATAACCTATAAAAACACAAACGATATTATTATGAAAACTAAATATATATGGTTATTGTTGCTTTTAGTGGCTTTTACTGCCTGTGAGAGTGATGATGATACGACTACCGAGGAACCGACAGTACCCCTAACAGCGGGATCAGCAGATTTTTCAAACTATGTATCCGTTGGGGCTTCCTTTACAGCTGGATTCGCCGATGGAGCACTTTTTATAGCCAGTCAAGGAAACTCATTCCCTAGCATCCTTTCCCAGCAATTTGCAGCGATAGGAGGAGGGGAATTTACACAGCCTCTTATGAGTGATAATGTGGGTGGACTGCTTTTGGGAGGGCAGCAAATTGCCAACCCAAGACTGTTCTTTAACGGAGCAGGACCCGCAGTGCTGGATGGCACACCTACGACCGAGGTTAGCTCTGTTTTAAGTGGACCTTTTAATAATGTAGGAGTACCTGGAGCCAAAAGTTTCCATGTTTTGGCCAATGGGTATGGTAATGTAGGAGGGGTAGCCACTGGGCAAGCCAATCCATACTATGCAAGAATGGCGTCCAATCCCAATGCTTCCATGTTGGAAGATGCATTGGCGCAAAGTCCTACCTTCTTTACTTTATCGGAAATGGGAGGTAATGATGTGCTAAGCTTTGCTACTACTGGAGGATCAGGGGTAGATCAGACCGGAAACTTGGATCCAACAACATACGGTCCTAATGATATTACCGATCCTACTGTATTCGCAAATACCATGAGTGCAGTACTGGGTGCGTTAACAGCTTCTGGGGCAAAAGGCGTAGTAACCAATGTGCCTTATGTAACCAGTTTGCCTTACTTTACAACGGTTCCTTATGCACCATTGGATCCTACGAATCCAGATTTTGGACCTCAAATTCCACTGCTTAATGCAAGTTATGAGCCCCTTAACCAAGCATTTGAATTCTTGGGGGTTCCAGAACGTTCTGTAGTGTTTTCAGAAACAGCGGCAAGTCCGATTGTAATCCATGACGAGTCCCTAACGGATATATCGTTTCAATTGGCAGGAGTGCTTCAAGCTGGAGGATTGGATCCTGTAACTGCAGGGTTGCTAGGTGCTCAGTATGGGCAATCTAGACAGGCAAATGAAAATGATCTTGTTGTATTACCAAGTTCTACGGTAATTGCCACCTTAAACGAAGAATATTTCAACGAATTGTTGGCTTTGGGTGTTCCAGCAGAAACAGCGGGCCAATTGTCGGTTAACGGACTTACCTACCCTATGAGGGATCAATGGGTGTTAACGGCTACGGAAACCCAGGCGGTTATTGCGGCTACCGATAGCTATAATGCTTCCATTACCTCTATTGCTTCCAGTAATGGAGTAGGTTTGGTAGACCTTAACGGTATATTACAGCAAGCATCTACCACGGGTATCGTTTTCGACGACTTTACCATGACCACCGATTTGGTTTTTGGAGGTTTGGTTAGTTTAGATGGAATACACCTTACGGCTAGGGGATATGCCCTTATGGCCAATAAATTCTTAGAAGTTATAGATGCCACCTATGGTTCCAACTTCGTGGAAGCGGGACAAGTTGCCAAGGCAAATAATTATGTGGTTTCCTACCCAGAATCCCTATAACATTTTATAATACAAGACTTTCATATACAGAGGCCGTTCTAAGCGAACGGTCTCTTTTCTTATATTTACAGGAAACATAAGAAGATATGAAAACCCTAATCAAAATCCTCCTCACGGCTGTTGCCGTAATGATCCTTGCCTATGTACTCCCCGGCGTAGGTGTGGAAAGTTACCTGTCTGCAGTAATCGTGGCTGTAGTACTAGGGCTCCTAAGAGCCATCGTAAAGCCAATTCTGGTAGTGCTTACCCTTCCCATCACTATTGTAACCCTCGGGTTATTTTTGTTGGTGATTAATGCCATAGTGGTATTGATAGCCGATTATTTTATTTCCGGTTTTACGGTAGATGGAATCCTTTGGGCACTGATCTTTAGTTTGTTGCTGTCTTTCTTGCAGTCCATACTCTATTCTATGTTCGAAAAAGAAAAATAAACCCTTGAATTTCAGTTTTTAAAAGCTTGTCGACTTCTTGGAAAAGTTGTACTTTTGCACCCTCTAAAAAGAAGAGGTCAAAATTTTTCAAGACGTATGAACATTACAAAAACAGAGATCGATAGCTTAAATGCGGTGATCACCGTGGAAATTTCGAAAGAGGACTATTCAGAAAAGGTGGATAATGTCCTTAACAACTACCGAAAAAATGCTAACATTCCCGGTTTCAGAAAAGGATTTGTGCCTATGGGAATGGTTCGCAAGCAATACGGAAAAGCCGTTTTGGTAGAAGAAGTGAACAAATTGCTTCAAGAAAATCTACACAAGTACCTGACCGAAGAAAAATTGGACGTTTTGGGGAACCCACTTCCTAAAAACGAAGCCGACATCGATTGGGATGCTGGTGATTTCGCTTTCGAATTCGAATTGGGATTGGCTCCCGCGTTCGATGTGGACGTAAAAAAGAAAGCCGTTACCCAATACAAAGTGGTAGCCGATGACGAAATGATCAACAACCAAGTAAAGACCATCCGTAAGCAGTATGGGAAGTTGATCTCCAAAGACGAAGTGGCGAAAGACGATGAAATTACAGGGACTTTTGTTTCTGAAGAAAAAGAAATAGAAAGCAAGACTACTTTCGACACCGACGTTATCAAAGGGAAAAGACAACTTAACGCTTTGGTAGGTGCCAAAGTTGGTGATGAGGTTACCTTAAAAACCAAGGGATTGTTTAAGGATGACCATGACAACCAAAAGTTCTTGGGTGTTTCCCACGACGATGCCCACGGGTTGGATATTGAAGTTACCTTGAAGATCGAAGAAGTAAACACCCGTGAATTGGCTGAATTGAACCAAGAATTGTTCGATAAGCTATTTGGGGAAGGTGTGGTTACTTCCGAAGACCAATTGAAAGAAAAAATAAAGGAAGACGCCGAACGCCAGTTCGAGCAGCAGAGCGATCAGAAATTATTGAACGATGTGGTTGATTCTTTAATTGAAAATACCAAATTCGACTTGCCTTCTGACTTCCTAACCCGTTGGATTCAGGTTTCTGGAGAGAAACAACTAACCGATGATGAAGCGAAGGCAGAATTCGAAAGAAGTGAAAAAGGACTCCGTTACCAGTTGATTGAAGGGAAACTTCGTGCCGAAAACAACCTTCAGGTTACTTTTGAAGAGCTGAAGGAGTATTCCTCCAATATGATCAAGGCGCAAATGGCACAGTTTGGCCAGATGAACCCTACCGAAGAAGAAATAGAGGGTATCGTAGCACGTATTATGGGGAACCAGGATGAAGTAAATCGTTTGTCAGAGCAGTTGAATACCAATAAAATGCTTCAGTTTTTTAAGGAAAACGCAAAATTGAAGACTAAGGAAGTCACTTATGACAAATTCATTAAAGAAGCGTACGCATAATTCAGCGATAAAATAGTTATCTTTAAGGCGTTGAATGGAGTACATTCAACGCTTTTTGTTTTAGAAAAATCGATTCAAATTATATGAACTACGGAAAAGAGTTTAAAGACTTTGCAATTAAAGACCAAGGGATTAGCAGCACCTACTACGATCAAATGATCAGCAGCATGTATCCTGTGGGATTAACCCCCAATATTATTGAAGAACGCCAGATGAACATCGCTATTTTCGATGTATTCTCAAGGCTAATGATGGATAGGATCATCTTTTTGGGCACTGGTATTAACGACCAAGTGGCCAATATTGTTCAAGCACAATTGCTGTTTTTGGAGAGTGTAGATGCTTCCAAAGACATTCAAATATATATCAACTCCCCAGGAGGAAGCGTATATGCCGGTTTGGGGATTTACGATACCATGCAATTTATTAAGCCCGATGTAGCTACCATCTGTACAGGGATGGCGGCCAGTATGGCAGCAGTGCTGTTATGCGCTGGGCAAAAAGGAAAACGAAGCGGTTTACCGCACTCCAGGGTTATGATTCACCAGCCCTTGGGAGGAGCTCAGGGACAGGCTAGTGATATCGAAATTACAGCTCGGGAAATTTTAACCCTCAAGGATGAGCTGTACCAGATTATAGCAAAGCACAGTGGACAGACCTTTGAGAAGGTATATGAAGACAGTGACAGGGATTACTGGATGAAGGCAGACAAAGCCTTGGAATATGGAATGATAGACGAAATATTGTCTAGAGGATAACACACCCCTAAAAGTGTAAGGTTATGGCAAAAGAAGATTTAGAATGTTCGTTTTGTGGTCGTAAAAAAGCCGAAACCAATTTATTGATTGCCGGGCTCGATGCCCACATATGCGATCGTTGTATAGAGCAAGCTCACGGTATTGTGGTAGAAGAAGCATTGCACTCTACCAATACAGAACTCACGAAGGAGATGATGTTGAAGAAGCCAAAAGCCATTAAGGAGTTTTTGGACGATTACATCATTGGGCAGGAATACACTAAAAAAGTAATGTCCGTTGCAGTATACAATCACTACAAACGTTTGTTGCAACCCAAGAGCGAGGACGATATAGAAATCCAAAAAAGTAATATCGTAATCGTTGGGCAAACCGGTACAGGTAAGACTCTTATGGCAAAAACAGTTGCCCGCATGCTCAATGTTCCTTTGGCCATTGTCGACGCTACGGTGCTTACCGAAGCGGGTTATGTTGGGGAAGATGTGGAAAGTATCCTAACCCGTTTGTTGCAAGCGGCCGACTACAATGTGGAAAAGGCGCAGAACGGAATTGTATTTATCGATGAGATCGACAAAATTGCCCGTAAGAGCGATAACCCGTCCATTACAAGGGATGTAAGCGGGGAAGGGGTTCAGCAGGCCTTACTGAAGTTATTGGAAGGGACTGTGGTAAACGTACCGCCCAAAGGAGGTAGGAAACACCCCGACCAAAAATTCATAGAAGTAAATACCGAGAACATCCTGTTTATTGCAGGAGGTGCTTTCGATGGTATTGAAAGGCATATCTCCAAACGGTTGAACATGCAAGCGGTTGGATTTAGTGCTTCCAAGACGGAAGATGGAATGGAGCGTGATAACCTACTCAAGTATATCATTCCGAAAGACCTGAAGGATTTTGGGCTTATTCCCGAGATCATAGGGAGGCTTCCGGTGCTTACCTATATGAATCCGTTGGATAAGGGGACACTTAGAGCCATTTTAACCGAGCCTAAGAACGCCATTATAAAACAGTACAAAAAGCTCTTTGAGATGGACGATATCGACTTTGTCATCACCGAGGAAGCGCTGGATTTTATAGTAACCCAAGCTATCGAGTATAAATTGGGAGCAAGGGGATTGCGTTCCTTGTGTGAGGCCGTGCTTACCGATGCCATGTACGAATTGCCCAGCACCAACGATAAAAAACTGCATGTAACCAAAGAATATGCAGAAGAGAAACTCAATAAATCGACCATTAAGAAATTAAAGGCGGTTTCCTAAGATTTTCAAGAAGAACGTTACAATAAAAAAGCCTCTAGATCTATGATCTACGAGGCTTTTTTCACTTAAACTTAACCTAAATAGTTCGTATTCTTTTAAGGAGTTACCAATAAAGTCTTGCGCTTTTTGTTGGCAATTTTTTGCATCATTAACTCCTTTTTGCTCTTTAAGGTGTATCCAGACACCGCTTCGTTTTGGTTCACTTTCATGGGTGCGGCACAAGAGGTTAAAGAACCCGATGCAACCATTATCATCAATGCGGTGATTCCTATGTATTTTATAATTTTCATTACAGCCCCAATTGTAATTTATGCTTCAAACCTACTAGGTAAGAAAAATACTACCAAAACTTTTGGATGAATATGTAGGAAAATTCGTTAAAGTGCACGATAAAACAAAGAATTCGATAAAGTGCTGCATATCATCGATTTACAACATCTCTTTGGTCGATTTAATTTACCTTTTATCGGCTTTTATAATGGAGGGTTACTTGTTCAAGTTGAGGAGTTCTTCCAGATAATCCCGAGTATTGGAAAGTCTGGGGACCTTATGCTGACCCCCTAATTTGTCTTTTTCCTTCAACCAATCATAGAAAAGACGTTCGCGCCCGCAATGTATTTTAGGTGCATTGAGAGTGGTGTTGTTATACCTTTTGGCTTCGTAGTCGCTGTTTACTTCCTGTAAAGCCCTGTCTAACAAATCTGTAAACTCTACGACATCTTTTGGAGGGGTTTTAAACTCGATGACCCATTCATGCGCGCCTTTGTCCCTCCCATTCATAAAAATAGGGGCAGCCGTGTAGTCTACAATCTCCGATTGGGTTAACTGCATGGTTTTCTTTAAGGCGGCTTCTGCATTTTCTATAATGAGTTCCTCACCAAAAGCATTAATGTGGTGCTTGGTTCTCCCCGTCACCTTTATCCTGTATGGGTTGATGGAGGTAAACCGTACCGTATCCCCAATCTTGTAGCGCCAAAGCCCTGCGTTGGTGGTGATAACAATGGCGTAGTTTTTCCCTACTTCTACCTCGGATAAAGGAATAATCTTCTCTTGGGCCGTTCCGTAGGAATCCATAGGGATAAATTCATAGAAAATTCCATAATCCAGCATTAACAGTAATTCCTTATTGGCATTCTGATCCTGGATGGCAAAGAAGCCTTCGGAAGCATTGTAAATTTCATAATACCTAAAGTCCTCCCTAGGGAACAAACGGTTGTACTGGTCTATGTAGGGATCGAAACTCACCCCGCCATGAAAGTATACTTCCAAATTGGGCCAAATCTCGAAAATGTGTTCCTTGCCTGTGGTTTCCAAAACGTTGTTAAGCAACACCAGCATCCAAGAAGGAACCCCAGCCAAACTTGTTACGTTTTCTTTTATGGTTTCGTCCACAATGGCTTGCATCTTAGTCTCCCAATCGCCCATGAGTGAAATCTCACTGCTGGGTGTACTGCTAAACTCGGCCCAAAAAGGCATGTTGTCTATTAAAATGGCCGAAAGATCCCCAAAAGTGGTTCCGTTTTCCTTGTAAAGCTCCTTGCTTCCCCCCAAACGCAAGCCCTTGCCCACAAACAATTGTGCATCGGGATTGTTGTTTAGGTACATACAAAGCAGGTCCTTGCTGGCTGCATAATGGCAATCCTCCAAGGATTCTTCGCTTACTGGGATAAACTTGCTTTTAGCATTGGTGGTACCGCTGGATTTTGCAAACCATTTAATAGGTTTGGGCCAAAAAATATTGGTTTCCCCACAACGCGAACGCTCTATTTCACTTTCTATATCCTCGTATTGGGTGATGGGGATTCTATCTGCAAATTCGCGATAGGTTTTAATGGAGGCAAAATCATATTTTTTTCCAATCTCGGTTCCCTTCGCCTGTTGCAATAGCGAATGCAATAATTCTTCCTGAACCTCGATGGGGTATTTCAGAAAAAGCTCGATTTGGTGAAAGCGCTTTTTCAAAAACCAAGAAGCAATGGAATTAACTAAGGGAATTGGCATGATTTTGACCTATCTTTACAAAGTAAAAATAACAATTTTATAAGAATGAGTTACGAAGGAGCCCTCACTAAAATGCAGACCGAAAATGGCAGTCCCATTCAGTATTATCTGGTATTCGAGAATGACTTTCTGAATATGAATCAGTTAATCAACAAAAAGATCGACATAAGTTTTGTGGGTTTTGAATGCCTTAGCTGTAAACTGAACAAAAAAATCTACAGGCAAGGGTTCTGTTACGATTGTTTTTACGCAGTTCCACAGGCTGCCGATTGGATCATACGGCCCGAATTGAGCAAGGCGCATTTAGGACAAGAGGATCGGGATTTGGAGTACGAGAAAAAAATGCAATTGCAACCACACATTGTGTATTTGGCCAATAGTAGCAATGTAAAAGTGGGGGTTACCCGAAAGAGCCAAGTGCCTACCCGATGGATAGACCAAGGAGCACATGAGGCCATCGAAATTGTAGAAGTTCCCAACCGTTATTTGGCAGGGATTACCGAAGTAGCACTTAAAGACCATGTAAGCGATAAAACGAACTGGCGTAAGATGCTTAAAAACGAAATAGAAGATGTAGATCTTTCCGAATGGAGATCCAAGCTGAAGGCTTTTGTGCCTGACGAAGTATCCGACTATTTTTTAGACCAGGGCGGCGAAACCCATCTGGAGTTTCCTGTGACGGGCTATCCCGAAAAACCCAAGAGCTTAAACTTGGACAGAACCCCAGAATATACAGGAGTGCTCAAAGGTATAAAAGGACAATACCTCATTTTTGAAGATGATACCGTGTTCAATGTGCGTGCCAACGAGGGCTATAAAATTTCCTTGTCTGTAAATGTGTAGTTATTGCAGGTAGTAACGCACCATCTGCGCGAAAGAGATAACGATAAGGCTAATTCCTATAATGCGATACATTTTGGTTTTATCTCCTTTTTTCTGATTTCGGATGCGATCACTCAATTTTCCATAAAAGAATAGCGTAATCACTTTTCCTAAAAACACCCCGGCAAAGAAAAGGGACAAAAGGGTCATTGGGCTCATTTCAGAAATGTCCACCAAATGGTTTTTGGCAAGGGAAATGGCCAAGATCCAATACAACAATACTGGGGGGTTAATAAAAGACAAGAAGAACCCTACCCAAAACTTGGAATAAGAAGCTTGTCGGTTTGAAGATGATTTTACACGGATCTTTAGTTTTTTAGGCGTAAGGAAATACAGCCCGATAATGAACAGTAGGACCATAAATGTGATCTGAACCCACTGGTTCATTTCAAAGAAATCACTAAAAACCATGCTGTAATTAAGGGCGAAAAAGGCGAGCAAAACTTCACCGAACCCTGCGCCATAGGCCACTTTCATTCCTTGGGATAAGGACTGGTTTGTGGTGGTGCTTACTACAGCAAGATTAGAAGCCCCTAACGGAATGGCTCCTAAAATAGCGAGTAGTGTACCTATGAAAAAGAATCCCAAAATCATGACGTTTTAGTTCTTTTGGGAACGGAAAACTTACGCCTTACAACTACAAAAAAATGTTAATTTATCTAATTGCCTGATTTTGTGGAGTCTTTCTTCTTTTTCTTTTTGTTAAAAATGTTCCCGAAGATGTCTTTTACTACTTCTGTAGCTTGCTCTTGGGTAGTATTTTGACCCGAACTGGAGTTGTCGTTTCCAGAATTTTCATTTCCACCACCTCCTAAAATGTCTTTCAGGATGTCGGTGCCCTTGTTCGTTAAATCCTGTTTTTGCTTCTCAATGAGCCGTTGGGTAAGGGTGCTAACGGCGCCTTGGGTATCTACCGATACCGATGGATTGGTAAAAGAACCTCCTACACCTATAGGCAAGGAAACCGTTGTGTTTTTCGCTTCCACAGGATCCAACTTGGTTAAGAGCTTGTTTACTTCTCCACCCAAATATTTGGCAGGAACGTCCATGGTAGCTTGGTAGTTGAGGTTTTTGTCCAAACCATGGCTTCCGTTGACAGTTACTTTTATGTCTTCCACCTGGAAATCGAAGGGTTTTACAATGATCTTCCCCTCACTAAAATCCAAAGCCGTACTTACGTCCTGCAAACTGAGTTTGTCTAGATTTAGGAAAGAGACCTTTTCTCCCAAGGCAGACAAGAGTGGGGTTTTCTGCGCATCTACCTGGGCTGTGATCACCTGTGCTAAAGCATTACCCGCTATGGTTTTTAAGTCCGGGGTTAGGTTGTCATTCAACTTACCCTGTAGATTGATCTGGGTGTTCAGATTACCGTCCAAAGCCTGGGCTATAGGAGCTATGTATTTTAGTAATGAAAGTTTCCCCAAGGATTCATCGATATCAATTTTTTGAAGATCAAGATTCATACTAAAGGAAGGTACCGTTTCTTTGGTATTTACATTACCCGACAGGGCAATGTTGCCTCCCAAAGCATTGGAACTCACATTTTTTAAATAAGCGGTTTCGTCGGTAATGGTAACGGTACCGCTTGTGTTCTGAAGTTCCAGGTTGTCGTATTTTACGTTTTTGGCCGTAAAATTAAGTGTAGCATCCAAGAAATCCGGGATTTTAATCGCTTCGCCCTCTGCACTGGGGACAGGGTCACCTCCTGAGTTTTCATTTCCTGTAGCAGTTTCTGTCTCTTCTTCTGTACCCGTAAAATCGCTCACATTAAACGTGTTGGATTGCACCGTAAAATTCCCTTTTAAATCCTGTTTTGCCATAATCCAAGGGATGAGGTTCTGTATGTTCCCCGTTGCAGCCACATCGGTTTCCCCGGTTCTGGCATCAAACTGATTAAGAGTAATGTTGCCTGGTGTCATTTCCACTTGGGCATCGTCTATAATAATGTCGTGTGTAAAGTAGGGATCTTGGTAGGTAAAATCGGTTAGGGAAGCCGTACCGCTGGTCGAGATGTTCTGGTACTGTTCCGTTTCTAAGGATTGCATATCGAAACGCGTGGTGACATCTGCATTGAAAATCCCCGTAAGATCTTGTTCCAGTTCCAAAGGCAGTACCTGTTCTATATGCGCTAAATTCAAGGTCCCTTTTAAAGCTAGGTTTACCAAGGCGTTCTGGGTAAGGTTCCTTATGCTTCCATTAGCTTTAAAAATCTCGTTGTCTATCTTGAAGGTAAGATTGCCAATGGTAAGGTAGGTGTCCTGTACCAATCCCGTTTCGTTCTTTAATTGTGCATTGATGGAAATATTACGGACTGCTTTGGGCAGGTCGGGGTATTTAAAAGAAGCATTATCGCTCGCTACCGAGATATCCAACGTAGGAATGTGGGTTTCGTTAGCAACTCCTTTTACCATCCCGTTAACACTAAAATTCCCTGTGGTGGTCACCCCGTCCAGGTTTTTTACATACTTCTTGGGGATGACCGCCAAGAAATTCCTAAAGTCCGAAGAAGGAGTGGTAAACGTAAGGTCGATGTCTGTGCCATTTTCCAGAATTTGTACAAACCCATCGAAAGTGAGGGGCAGTTCGTTGATCTTTGCTTCGTTTTCCAAAAAACTGTACTTGTTGTTTTTTAGATCCAGCTGAAAGGTAGCATCCAAAGCCACCGAATGATCGCTAAGGTATTCAGTATCCCCTTGGGCAAAACTCGCCAAGGTTAGGGTGTTAGTCGTGAGCTCTGATGCATCTGCCGAAAGATCACCATTCCCTTCATGCGAAAAGTCTTTTAATGTTAAGTAGGTGCCTCCTTTTTGGTCGTGGTAATTAATTCGGGAGTTGTTTATTTCGTAGTGTTTCAAGTTGAAAGCAAAACCTCCCGAACTGCTTTCTTCCGAAGCATCCGTTGGGGTAGCTTCTGTTTTCTTTGCAATGTCGTAATTGGCATTTCCCAAGGAGTCTACCTGTATGTTTATGAAGGCTTCGTCCAGCTCCAATCCGTTTACTTGGATGGGATCTTCAGAGCTTTTAAAAAGTTGCTTAATGCCCATGTCCAAGGCAATTCGTTTTCCGCTTGCTAGGGTGTCGCCTTCAAAAGGGGCAGCATTTACTACACTAAAGTTCTTTACTACCACAGCGGCATTGGGGAAGTTGGAAAATAGACTAAGGTCCAACGATTCCCATTCCACCTGGGCCGTTAGGTTTTCGTTCAGGTTCTTTTTCAGTAGTTTTTCTATAGAACCTTTAAAAAGATATGGGGCGGTAAACAGGAAGATCAGTAGAAGTACCAATACGATCCCTACGATTTTTAAAATTTTTTTCATTTCATTATTTGCTAGGTGTTGTTGTCTCTAATTTTTCATAGATAAATTCTTCCGTCCCTTTCAATCCCAGTTTTGCCCGTAACGCATAAACAGCGATGTAGAGGAAAGGCGTATCTATAGCAGCTACCAATACCTTAAAGAGGAATCCGCTAATGAGTAAGCCTAAAAATTTATCCCATTCTATTTTTCCGAAACTACATAACAATATAAGTACGGTAAAAGTGTCAACTAATTGTGAAGTGAAGGTCGAGAAGTTGTTACGGAGCCACAAATGTTTTCCTTTGGTTAAACGCTTCCAGAAGTGAAAGAGATGAATGTCTATGTATTGTGCCAATAGGTAGGCCATCATGGAAGCGAATACGGCAACAGCCGTCGCGCCAAAAACGGTGGTGAACATATCGTCTTTAACAGGGCTCCAGCCAACTGCAGGAACTGCATTGGCAACAGACACAATCAACAAAGAAAAAAAGGAAGCAAAAATACCAGCCGTAACCATCTGGTTGGCTTTTTTCTTTCCATATACTTCACTTACTATATCAGTAATCAAGAAGGTGATTGGGTAGGGCAAAATACCCACGGACAACTCGAATATGGGAACCCCAAAGATTTTCCAGTCTACGGGATACCAATAAAAAAACTTCTGAAAGATAAGATTGGAAACCACTAAAGAGCAGATAAACAGGGCTGCAAGTATTAGGTAAATACGTTGGGCCAATAACCGCTTTTTTAGTGTCTGTGTTGTCACAATTTTTTGGTATTATTACAAAGTTAACGGACTGCTCCCGCGGAATGCGTTAATTTCATCACAATTGTTAAAATTAGCACTTTATCAAGCCAACACAAAATACATACCTATCCCTGGGCAGTAATATGGGGAACCGCTTCGAGCATTTGCAGGCTGCTGTCGATGCCATTTTTGAAGAAGTAGGTCATATAGTAAAGATATCCTCCCTTTACGAAACCCCTGCCTTGGGCTTCGAAGGTGGAGATTTCCTGAACTGCATCCTATGGGTGCGAACTTCCCTCCCTGCTGGTAAACTAATGAATCTTTTGTTGGACATTGAAAAACGGAGGGGCCGTGAACGAAAAACAGAAGAGGGATATGCTTCCCGTCCCATCGATATCGACATCATTGCGTACGAAGATGAGGTAAAAGATACCAAGAGCCTGACTTTACCGCATCCCCGTATGCAAGAACGCAAATTTGTGTTGCAGCCTTTGGCTGAGGTAAATGGTCAGTGGGAACACCCCGTTTCTGGTATGAATGTCATCAAACTTTTGGCGAAAACCAAAGACGAAAGTGTGGTGGTCAAACAATCCAAATGGCTCCGTAACCCCAAAAAGGACTTTCCCGTTTCCCAATTCAATTATTTGGCGATAGAAGGGAATATCGGGGCTGGTAAAACCAGTTTGGCCAGTATGTTGGCAGAGGATTTTAACGCCAAGCTCATCTTGGAGCGTTTTAAGGACAATGCCTTCCTTCCCAAATTCTACAAAGATCAAAGCCGTTATGCCTTTCCGTTGGAGATGTCCTTCCTAGCCGATCGCTACCAGCAATTGTTGGAAGACATCAAACAGTTCGATTTATTTAAGGATGCAGTAGTGGCCGATTACGATGCATACAAATCGTTGATTTTTGCCAAGGTTACCTTAGCCGATGAAGAATACAACCTCTACAAAAAGCTGTTTCATTTAATGCACAAGGAATTGCCTAATCCAGACCTGTATGTGTATCTGTACCAGAATACGGAGCGTTTGCTGGAGAACATAAAAAAACGAGGTCGTAGCTACGAAAAAGATATCCCAGCAGATTATCTAAAGCAGATCAACGATGGGTATTTCGAGTTTATAAAAGGTCAGCCTCAGGAAAAGGTGAAGGTGATCGATATTTCCGAGTTGGATTTTGTAAAGAACCGCAAGGACTATCTCTCCATCCTTAAGCAGATTGTTTCCTAGAAGCGAAGCTTTTTAAAAAGATCCCACACCACAACCCCGCAACTTACACTAATGTTCAGGGAATGTTTGGTGCCGTATTGGGGAATTTCCAGTACCACATCGCTTTGCGATACGACTTCTTGTTGTACCCCTTTTACTTCGTTGCCAAAAATAATGGCATAGGTTTGACCTTCTTCGGTGTTAAAATCCTCAAGTGAAACTGCATCCTCGGCTTGCTCTATGGAAACGATGGTTGTGCCTTCGTTTTGAAGTTCTCTCGTGAGCGTTACCGTGTCTTTTCGGTATTCCCAATCTACACTATCGGTAGCGCCCAAAGCGGTTTTTTGAATGTCCTTATGCGGGGGTTGGGCCGTGATCCCGCAGAGGTATATTTTCTGAATAAGGAAGGCATCGGCAGTACGAAACACAGAGCCAATATTGTTTAGACTTCGTATGTTATCCAGGATAATGATGATGGGTGTCTTTTCCTGTGTTTTGAATTCTTCAGCAGAAATACGCCCCAATTCACTGTTCTTAATTTTTCGATGCTTCATGCCGCAAAAATAAAGCTTAAAATGAAAATGAGCGACCTATGGTTTCCACTTGATTTGTTTGTGGAAAGATTTCCCAAAATTGTTGATAATATTCAATAACTTCACTAGTAAAGCACTTCAAAAGAAACTTGGCTTTCTTTAATTTTATAGATTCTAACCGAAAGCGGATCATGGCGAAGAAGACCACTCCTTTAATGCAGCAATACAACACCATCAAGGCGAAATATCCTGATGCTTTGTTGCTGTTTCGGGTGGGCGATTTTTACGAAACATTTGGCGAGGACGCTGTAAAAGCAGCTAAAATCCTGAACATTACCCTTACGGCACGTAACAATGGAGGCGATCAGACCGAATTGGCCGGGTTTCCCCATCATTCCCTAAATACCTATCTGCCTAAATTGGTGATAGCGGGTTGTCGGGTAGCTATCTGTGATCAGTTGGAAGATCCCAAGCAGACCAAAAAAATAGTAAAGCGGGGTGTCACCGAATTGGTAACGCCCGGAGTGGCTTTAAATGACGATATCCTTCAAAGTAAATCCAACAACTTTTTGGCAGCCGTTCATAAAGGCAAAAAACACTTTGGGGTTTCTTTCTTGGATATTTCCACGGGGGAGTTCCTAACGGCAGAAGGCTCTTTGGAATACATAGAGAAACTACTTCAGAATTTTTCCCCCAGTGAAGTGCTCTTCAACAAGCAACAGCGCAAATGGGTGACCGAAACTTTCGAAGATAGGTACCATCTGTTTTATTTGGAGGATTGGATTTTTCAGTCGGATTATGCCTTGGAAACCCTTCGAAAACATTTCGACACCAGTAATCTAAAAGGATTTGGAGTTGCACATTTGGAAGAGGGCATTGTAGCATCGGGGGCTGCATTGCATTACCTTTCCGAGACCCAGCACAACCAACTGCAGCATATTACCAAAATCGCTCCCATTGCAGAGAACGACTATGTGTGGATGGATCGATTTACGATTCGCAATCTGGAATTGTACCAGCCCAACCAACCCGGAGCGGTTACATTGTTGGATGTCATCGATAAGACGATTTCCCCCATGGGTGGGCGTATGTTGAAACGATGGATGGCCTTACCACTTAAAAATGCGGATGCCATTATCCAACGGCATGAGGTGGTGAGTTTCCTGTTGGATCATCCCGATATCCTGGATAAAGTACAACAGCATGTTAAACGGATGGGTGATTTGGAACGATTGATTTCCAAAACCGCCACAGGGAAAATAAATCCCCGTGAAGTGGTGCAGCTTAAAAATTCGTTGGAAGCCGTTGTACCCATTAAAGCCTTGGCAACCCAAAGCGGGAATGCTTCCTTGGAGAGCATGGGTCAACGATTGGACGATTGCGAAGCCTTAAGATCCAAAATAAAGGAATCCCTTAACGAAGAAGCTCCCGTAGCCATAGGGAAAGGAAATGCCATTGCCGATGGGGTTTCTACAGAGTTGGACGAACTCAGGGCTATCGCCACAGGAGGTAAGGACTACTTGGATGCCATGTTGCAGCGGGAAAGCGAACGGACAGGGATAACCTCTTTAAAAATTGCTTCCAACAATGTGTTTGGGTATTATATAGAAGTGCGGAATACGCATAAGGACAAGGTACCCGAAGAATGGATTCGCAAGCAAACCCTGGTGAGTGCAGAACGTTACATCACCGAAGAACTTAAAGAATACGAAGCCAAGATTCTGGGGGCCGAAGAAAAGATACTGGCCTTGGAGCAGCAACTCTTTGCTGAATTGTTGCAATACCTGCTTCAGTTTATTGGGCAGATTCAACAAACAGCTACACTCGTAGCACAGATCGATTGTTTGTCTTCCTTTGCTTTTCAGGCAAAAACCCATCAGTATTCACGTCCTTTGTTGGACGATAGTTTCGATTTGGACATTAAGGAAGGAAGGCACCCAGTGATAGAACAGCAACTTCCGCCCGATGCGCCGTTTATTGCCAACGATGTTTTTCTGGATCGCGACAACCAACAGATCATCATGATTACGGGTCCTAACATGAGTGGTAAGAGTGCTATTCTACGGCAAACCGCCTTGATCGTGCTCTTGGCACAGATGGGAAGCTTCGTCCCAGCAGGAGCGGTTCGTATGGGCTGCGTCGACAAGATATTTACCCGAGTGGGGGCCAGTGACAACATTTCCATGGGGGAATCCACCTTTATGGTAGAAATGAACGAAACGGCCAGTATCCTTAATAATATTTCGGAAAGGAGTTTGGTGCTTCTGGATGAAATAGGAAGGGGAACCAGCACTTACGATGGTATTTCCATTGCTTGGGCCATTAGTGAATATCTGCACGAACACCCTTCGCGGGCCAAAACGCTTTTTGCTACTCATTACCACGAGCTGAATGAAATGACCGAAACATTCGACCGTATTAAGAACTACAATGTATCGGTCAAAGAAATGAAGGACAATGTATTGTTCTTACGCAAATTGGTTCCTGGAGGATCGCACCACAGTTTCGGGATCCATGTGGCTAAGATGGCAGGTATGCCCAAAGCCGTACTGCAACGGGCCAACAAGGTATTGAAACGGTTGGAAAAGAGCCATTCTTCGGAAGAATTGAGCGACAAAATGAAGGAAATTTCCAAAGATGAAATGCAATTGAGTTTCTTCAAGCTGGACGATCCTTTGTTGGAAGAAATTCGTGATGAAATTCTGGAAACCGACATCGATACCCTCACTCCCGTAGAGGCTCTCATGAAATTGAACGAAATAAAGCGGATGTTGCAGCGCAATGCTTCGGTGAAGTTTAAGAAATAGCAGTCTATTCCCTTTTTCTTCTATCCCTTTCTTTTTTCTTACCCTCCAACCAAGGAATAACTACTATTTTAAATGCTATAAACAAAGGGCTTCCTATGAGGAGGATAATAGCAGCATTTTCCTTTACAAATTGCCAGATGATTTCTTCGAGTTCTTCCATAAGATTGAAGGGCCTATTTGCTTTTTTAGGGAGTGGTTTTGTTTAATTGTTTGATAAAAAAGGAAGGGTGAATTCCGTATTTTTTGTAAAAAGCCCTAGAAAAAGATTCGGCTGTGTTGTAGCCGCAATCTTGTGCAATGGCCTTTATGGTATAATTACGGGCTTTGGTGTCTTCTTGTAACCACTTCGTAGCATAGGCCAGGCGTAGGTCGCTTAAATATTGTACAAAGTTTTTCCCCATACTTACATTTACTGTCTTGGATAGATAGTTGGTATTGGTGTCAAATCGTTTAGCTAGGTTTTGAAGGTTGATGGTATTGTCCAGATATTCTTTGTTGATCTCAAATTGCTGTAATTGCTGGAAAATACGTTCGGATATTTTTTCAGATACTTTGGGTTTGGTACTGGAGAACTTTGGTTCATTTATTCCATTAGAGGTTTGTGACGTATCTGCCAATATCTTTTGAAAGCGTTTTTTGTACAATTGCTGTTTCCTGAAGTAGTGAATCCCCGTAAGGCCACTAAGTATTAAGAAAACAATAAGCCATTGTATTTTGTTGTTTAGGATCCCCTTTTCTTGGGTAAGGGATACTATGAGGGTTTCTTTTTCCCGAACGAGGTTGGGAATATCATACTCTTTAAGGGTTTTGAACTTTACATATTGATTTTTGGCATCGATCAAGCTGTCTACATTCAACAGTCTTTGTAAGGATGCCAACTGATTCTCCACATCGTTTTTTTCTTTATAATGGTTTGTTAGTTTATGGTATACCTTGGTCAACTCGGGGTAGAGGAGGCTGTCCTTTTGATAGCTGGAGTCTATTTTTTGGAAGTAAGCAATACCTTCGTCTTCTTTGCCTTCTTCAAAAGCGATCATTCCCATATAATAAGGGTAGGTAGTATACTCCTCTTCTTCTACAAATCTTCCGTTTTGGTATCCTTTGGTAAGGCTGTCCTTGGCTGCTTCGTACTCTTTCTTTAGATAAAGGGCAGCGCCACTTCGCTCAACCAAATCATGGTATTCCTTTGTGTCCTTCGTTTTTTGGGTGAGTACAATGGCCTTGTTAAAGTAGAATAAAGCAGAATCGGGCATATGCAACCGCACATAATTGGTGCCAATACTCCCATAAGCAGCAATAAATCGGGACGTACGGTTTTTGTAGTAATCGGATTTTGGGAGTAAGCTCAATAATTTCAGGTTTGCATTGAGCGATTCCCTATGGTTTCCCCAAATATTGTTGCTGAGTGCCATGCCGTGTAGGCCGCCTATTTCATAGGTAATGTTGCCTTTTTCTATGGCAGAATGGTATCCCTTAATGGCATTGTCTAGGCTTTCTTCGTATCGGTTGGCATTGTATAGGTAGCGGGCTTTAAAAAGATACCCAACTGTTGGATAATTTTTGTGGGTACTGTTTCGGGAAAGGTAAATGGTAGAATCGATATGCACTAGGGCTTTTTCTGTTTTCTCGAACATAGAGAGCCGTTCGTGTGCCCTTGCCATTTTGGTGCTGTCTTTGTCTTTTCGGGCTTTATATAGGTAGGCCGATGCCACTTGTTGGGAAAGGAGTGTGTCTCTCCTATTGTTGTTTAGTATGGAGACCAAAGAATCATAGGATTGCTCCAATAGGTGTTCGGGGAAGTTGATTTGGGCAACCAGGTGTGGAGCATATAGGATGCCTAGGGCAAAAAGGACTGTCCTAATCTTTTTTTGCATGATGGAAGTGTGTAGGGTTTGTTTGTAAATATACAGAAAGTGAGGGATGTTTCTGTAGTGGTTTACAGTAGGAATTACCTTTGGTGAGTCCTCGCTACAACGTAGTCAGATTAAAAACACATCTTCCCAAAGGAAGATGTGTTTTGTCTTCGAAAACCTTCAAAAGTTAACTTTCTTGATTTCCTCCAACAAAAAAACCGAATCCTAGGATTCGGTTTTCAATTATTCGTACTGAAGGCGGGACTTGAACCCGCACGGCCATAATGGCCATTGGATTTTAAGTCCAACGTGTCTACCAATTCCACCACTTCAGCTCGGACTTAAGAGCGAAAAACGGGATTCGAACCCGCGACCTCCACCTTGGCAAGGTGGCGCTCTACCAACTGAGCTATTTTCGCGTATTTATAAAGAACATCCGCTTGGTAGTAAAGCGGGGAGCAAATTTAAAACTTTTCGAACAAATGCAAAGTAATTTGCAGGCTAATTTTTAGGATAGGAAATACAATTAAAGCTTATCGCTAAAAATATTCGTAATCTCTTCGTCTACATCTTTTTTAAGTGGATCTTCTTTAGAAGATTTTCTTTGTATGAGATATGATATGTATATCATAAAAAATACGATAGGTAGTGTTACAGGTAGAGAATACCAAAAATCATACTCATCTATGTAGTTGTTCTTGAAGTTAAGAACTCCAGATAGTTGGAACAAAAACATAGTAAAGGGTACTAAAATGGCGTATTTCCACCAGTTTTTAGAAGTGAGAAACCAAATGCCTGTTAATAAGACTAAAATTAATTTAGTGAAAAGGGAATGAAGAAATAACCTAACATGGTTGAAACCTCCGGATTCTATAGTCCCAAAAATAGTATCCCAAGTAGTTTCTCTAGGTGCGAATCTATAGGTGTAAAAAAGAAAGGGTGACGCTATCAAAATTAATGATACCAACACCCCTCCATAAAATGCTTTTTTTTTAACCGTTAGGGAGTTCTTGTTGTTCGTCTTTTTCGATTTGTTGTTCGTCACTTGCTATGGATTCAGGGGTGCAGCTTACAGTTAATGTTAAACCAGCGATAGCTAAAATAAATAATAATTTTTTCATGGGGATGAAGTTTTAGTTGTTAATTACCCCACAAAGCTATAGAGAACATTGTAAAATTCTAATAGCCAATATTTTATATTTTCGCCGTAATTTTGTAAGTTATTTTCGATTAAAAGTATTATAAATCCGATGAACTGCCCAATTTCCTACAGGAAAGTAAAATGCGAAAAAGAGGGACATACCCAGTGCAAACACGTGTTCCCCGAACATTTTATCTATGATGTTGTCGGGGTAAATATAGGAAGTGCCAAGGGCATATCCTGCAAATTCAAGGAGTCCCATCGCCACCAAACCATAGGCATATTGGGTAAAAAAAGACTCATCTTTAATGAAAATAGAAATGGGAACCATATAAAATACATAGCAAGTAATGACCTGCCACCAGTAAGTGAATTTAGCAATTTCAACTTGCTGGCCGAACCAATGCATGCCCAAACCCCAAAAAAAATACAGCAAAACGTAGATAAGAAGCTGGATTTTAGGTACCGAACGAATTTTTACAAATAGGAAATGGAGCATGTTTCACAAATTATGAAAAAAGAAGCACTTTTATAAAATACATAATAATAGTATTTCCATACTCTATATACGGTAAAACCTCAATAGAAAGCTAAAAAGAAATGGTAATTTGCTCATAATTAAATAAATGTAACAAACCCACCCTTTTACCCAAAGGATCAAATACTTCCATTATGGAATATCCCTATATCATCATCGATAATGACCCGCAAGCCATAGAGGCCATTCACCTTTCTATGGAAAAACAGCATAATTTTGCCTGTGTGGGTATAACCAGCAACGAGGAGAACGGGCTGGACCTTATTTTGGAACGTAGACCCAGTTTGGTTTTTATAAATATTGAATTACCCGGGAAGCAATGCAATAAGATTTTGTTCAGTATCATGGGCGAAATGAAGAACTATTTGGATACCCTTCCAGAGTTTGTTGTATTGGCCAAAACATCCGAATATGCCATAGACGGTATACGCAATAATGTATTGGATTACATATTAAAACCCTTGGATCTTAGAACCCTACGCAGGTGTTTGCTCCGTTTTCAGAAAAAGGCTGCCGATCAGCTGGTAAGTACGCTCTGTTTTAAGTCTTATGGAGATTATAAGTTTATCCAAGCCGAAGATGTATTGTATCTAAAAGCCGATAATAACACTACCGATATTGTATTGTCGGACGAAAAAGTGGTCAGGGCATTTAAAACACTGAAAGCATTCCAAGACGCATTGCCCTCTAATTTTATGCGCATCCACAATAGCTATATCGTGAATATGGACCACATTTCCAGGATACATTTCGGGAAGTCCAAGTGTACTTTCAAGAATACTTCGGATTGGGTTCCGTTTTCCAAATCCTATAGGGGCAATGTGGAAATCATTAGGGATTCTCTCTCTAATAGGAGTTTAATGATCGTATAAAGTAAAAGTAGGATAATTCTTCATTTACCCATTTACTATTATACGAAATACATTTGCCATTGTCTGAACGGTATCCACAATATCGTATTATTAATGTATAGATAGTTCCCTGCATCCATCTTAATTTAGCAGTGAAATTAGGCCAAAAAAAGATAAAGAAAAGCTTTTTTGAATTTAGTACTCCCCTTAAAAACCAAGACTTTCTAGGGATAAGTCGAGACAGGTTCGTTAAGGAGTACTAAAAAGAAATCCCAAAATCTATTTTAAACTTAAAGCCCTCGTACAAGGGTTCAAGACAGTACGTTTTAATCCAAAAAATCACAACTTATGAAAAACTTTAAATTACTATCTACAATAATTGCCGCAACACTTTTATTGGTAGCCTGTGAAGCAGAAGAACTTAACCTAAACGATGAAACTCCCCAGAACTTGGTAGCTCAAGATATTCAGGATAACCCCACAAACAATACCGATGGAGAAGATGATATGCCTGGGCAAGATGGTGACCTTACCGATGGCGAAGACGATATGCCAGGAGAAGGGATCCTAACGACAGGAGAAGAAGGTAGTGAAAATACCGATGGTGAGGATGACATGCCTGGACAAGGGTAAAAAAAGAGATACATTACGGGAAACCCCTACTGCAACGAAGTTGCATAGGGGTTTTTTTGTTTACAAGTGAAATATGAATAGTTTTATGGTGAAATTTGCCTCAATAATGAACCTTTTAATTAAAATCCTTTTGCATTTGTTAGATACCAGAAATATAGTTTGGGGAATATTGTTTTTGGGTTTACTGGGTTCCTGTACTTCCAACAACAAAAAATCGGTTCAAGATCAACCCGACTCCTTTGGGGATATTGAGGCCGACAGTGCCTTTGTGTATATAAATAGGTCCAAAGACGATCAATTGGATAAGGCTTCGGCTTTAAAAGCATTATCCAAGGCCGACTATTTTGTAAATAGAATTGCCAACGATTCCTTAAAGGTAAAAGCCTTGGTAGAACTAGGGGCTGCATGGCGGGGTCTTAAAGAATGGGATTCGTTTCACGATACCTCCAAACAACTGTACAGCGTAGCGAGCGATATAGAGGATTCCTCAGGAATAGCAAAGGCCTATTACAATTTTGCCAACTATTATTTCCAGATGGAGCAAATAGACAGCGCTTATCAAAATCATTTTTTGGCAGAGCGTCTGTATGAACGGATAGGGGATCATAAAGAAGCCGGTTTGGCTGCTTTGTCCATGGCGATCATTCAAAAAAACATTAGGGACTATGTTGGGAGTGAGACCAATTCAATCAGGGCTATCAGCCATTTTGAAAAAGTGGATGAAGAACGGTATTTAACTTCGGCCAATAATAATCTAGGGCTTATTTACAATGAAATGGGTAAATACGATTTGGCCATTCAGTATCACAACATTGCTTTAGAGGATCGTAGAAAAATAAAAAACAATGGTCTGGTAATCGGGTCTCTTAACAATATAGGGTTGGTGCATGCCAATAAAAAGGACTATGCAGAAGCCATCCGCTATTACAATATGGCTTTGGAATATGAAGACGAACTGGAAACCCGTCCTAAAACCCATGCCCGTTTGCTGGATAACTTGGCTCGGGCCAAATCGCTTATGGGCAATACCGAACAGCTTCCGGGCTTGTTTTATGAAGCTTTGGCCATGCGTGAAAGTGAAGGAGATAACTCAGGAGTAGTAACCAGTAACCTACATTTAGCAGAATATTTTTTGGCTAAGGATTCCATTGCAGAAGCCTATAAACACGCTAAGACGGCTTTGGAGAAATCGAAACCCATAAAATACAATAGGGGGGTGTTGGAATCCTTGGATATTTTGGTGAAAACGGCAAATGCAGACGAAGCCTTGGAATTTGCCAAGGAACAAGTGGCTATTATAGATAGCCTTCAGCAAGAAGAAAGGGGCTATCGGGAACAATTTGCCCGGATTCGTTATGAAACCGACAAGATTGAAAGCGAAAACATTCGTGTGACCCGTCAAAAAAGGCAACTTACCATTCTGTTATTAAGCCTTGTGGCAACCTTTTTCCTCATCTATATTTTTATACAGCGGAGATCCAACCAAAAGGAGCTACAGTTCCGTGAAGCCCAGCAAAAGTCCAACGAAGATATTTACAACCTCATGTTGCTTCAGCAGGAAAAACTGGAAGAAGGGAAGCAGATAGAGAAGAACCGTATTTCTGAAGAACTGCATGACGGTATCTTGGGGCAGTTGTTTGGTACCCGGCTTAATTTGGACAGTTTAAACGATAGCAACGATAAGGGGGTTATTGAAAAAAGGGCAGATTATATAGATCAATTAAAGAACATTGAAGACGAAATCCGGAGGATATCCCATAACCTGAACTCCAATGTATTTGCCAAGGATGTTTTCTTTATCGAGGTAATCGAGAACCTGATCGAGGATCAGGCCAAAATAAGCAAGGAAAATGGTTTGATGTATCATTTTAATAACGATCCAGCGATTAACTGGGAAAAAATGCCCAATGCCATAAAAGTACATTTGTATCGTATTATTCAAGAAGGTTTAAATAATATTAGAAGGCATGCTCAAGCCCATAATGCATGGATCAATTTTAGAAGGGAGGACCATTCCCTGCTACTGAATATAACCGATGATGGCAAAGGTTTTTCGGCAGTGGATAGGGTGAAAAAAGGAATTGGAATCAAAAATATTTCTTCCCGTGTGAAACAGATTGGAGGAACCGTTAAATTTTCCAGTGAAAACAGAAAAGGGACAACAATATTGGTGAAAATTAAGATATAATCGTAAATTAGTACCAGAGATTGTCTCTAATACATCGACTTTTCCCCGTTATGATTAATAATTAAAAACCATAGTATCAAAAGTTAAAAAAATGAAACGGAGGTTGAATGTTTTAATGGTAGATGATCATCCAATGATCATTGAAGGTTATAAAAACACATTGTTGTCCAAATACCAGGATACCTTTTCTATTACGGTAGAAATTGCTTCAGATTGCGATGAGGCCCAAGACCTTATAAAAAAGCGTGCTAAAACAAAGCCATACGATTTGGCAATGATCGATATAAAGGTGCCTGCATCCAAAGATGGAACCATTACCTCTGGGGTAGATATTGCCATTATGCTAAAGGAGTACCATCCACAGTCCTATATCATGATATTGACTATGCATAATGAAGGAAATAGGATCCACAATATCTTACAGAATATAAACCCCGAAGGGTTCCTTATTAAGAGCGATTTGTCGTCTAGGGAGTTTGCAAGGGCTTTCGAAGATGTGGTAGAAGGGAAAACCTATTACAGTGCCACGGTGAACAACCATTTCAGGAAGACGATTTCGAACAATTTTTCACTCGATCAGAAAAATCTTCAAATTTTATATCACATATCCCGAGGGGTGAGAACCAAGAACCTAAGCAACTATATTAATCTGTCATTGAGCGCCATAGAAAAAAGGAAGAATTACATAAAAGAACTTTTTGATATGAAAGCTGCGAATGACGAACAATTAATCGAAGAAGCGAGAAAACGCGGATTTGTATAGTGTCTTTCAGTGGTTTACATGCCTAATAATGAACAAAATACGGTTAATCCGTATTTTTTTTGTGACCAATCTAGAAGGATATGTTTCACTTTCTGAATAATTTTATCTCAAGTTTATTGAAATTCTGGAGTAAAAGTTGCAACCGTTAACCAATTTGTAAAATTCGGTTAAACTTGAGAATGTAAACTTTTTATAAAAAGTAAAAAGATCTTGAAACATAAGATTAGGGGAAATCTTCTCAAGGTCTTTTACTTTTTTTTGTTTTAGACAGTCCTTCTTTAAGCATTCCATTTCTTTTCACAAACCACTTTATGGAATTATTCCGTTTTAAAATTGGAATTATTCCAACTATTTGCTATGTTTGGATATGGACAAAGAAGTTTCTACTGAAGCACAGCGCTTTAAGAAAGTAAGGGAAGAGCAACACCATACCCAACAATCCTTTGCAGAATTATTAGGGATTGGAGCCACAACGGCCGACATTGAACGTGGAAAAACCAAAATCTCTGGTAAAGTGGTTATGGAACTCCTTATGCGTTACCAGATTAACCCTATGTGGTTGTTTGGTAAAAGTTATCAGAAAACAGTAGACATAGAAGGAGGGGATGTAAGTCCTAAAGTAGTTACGCTGGACAGCGATGGAAACGACTCCATTGTATTGGTAAATCAGAAAGCTGCGGCGGGGTATCCACATAACATTCAGGATGTGGAATGGTTTCAGTCACTTCCAACTTTCAATATTCCCCTTCCACAGTATAGAAATGCAACTTATCGCGGTTTTCAGGTAGAAGGGGATAGTATGTTGCCCAATATACGCCCAAACGATTGGGTTTTGGGAAAAGCAGTTGCCAATATATCCGAAGCAAACGACAGTAGGATCTATATCGTAGTGTTGCATGATTCGGTGCTGGTTAAAAAACTTCAAAAAGTGCCTTCGGCTCCAGGAAAAGTGAGGCTTATTTCCTTAAATCCCACTTATTTGCCTATAGATCTGGATGTAAAAGACATTCAGGAACTTTGGCAGGTGAATAGCAAATTGTCTTTTGGGATCGAAGAACCTTCCGATAGCTTGCTGCTCCAACAACTACAACAATCCATGGAGGAGTTAAAAAAACAAGTCAACAACCTACAGGCATAACATGGGGTTTTCACAGCTGTTCGATTTTTTGGAAAGACTCCAAAAGAACAATAACAAAGAATGGATGGATGCCCACCGTAAAGAGTATCATGCCATTCGGGATTTCTTTGTGGCTTGGCTGGACGACCTTAATGGACAATTGGCAGCCATAGACGACGGGTACTTCGATACCCCTGGAAAGAAAGCCATTAACAGGATAAACAACAATCTTATGTTCTTTCCCAATAAGCCTATTTACAAGGATCATTTTGCTGCAGGATTGGACCAGGTGAGCAAGCAAGGGGATTTTTATATAGAATTAGGAGTGGAAGAATGTTTTATGGGGGGAGGCTACTGGCATCCATCTTCCAAGTTCTTAAAAAGTATCCGGGAAGCGATCGATTATAACGGGGAGGAACTCAGAGCTATTTTGGATACACCCAGCTTCAAAAAAACATTCGGGGGGATGGTACCTTCCGAGAAACTAATTCAACCCCCAAAAGGGTTCGATAAAGACCATCCACATCTGGATTTATTGAAAATGAAATCCTTTGCCGCGGGTTGTTATATAACCCGGGAAGAAGTAATGGCAACAGATTTTAATAAGAAAGTGATCCGGGTGTACAAGGAATTGCTTCCCTTTAGGAGGTATTTAAACGAGGCGGTTAGCGTATAGTCGCTGGATGTGTTCCATGACAATTCGGGTAGCTCCCGTGTTGCTGTTTACAAAATGGCCAGAGATCATTCCCGTTTGGTTCCTAAAGTGTTTATCTAAAACCAATTTATCCATAATTTCGGTGCATTCCTTGTCGTTAGTAACGGAAAACAGCCCTGCCAATCGTTGCAATCTTTTGGCTTCGGGAAATCCTTCAAAATGTTTTCCAATAACAATGGGAACCCCAAAAGTTGCAGGCTCCAATATATTATGAAGTCCCGTAGACCCCATAGCGCCCCCTACATAGGCGATATCGGCATAACTATATATTTTGGTGAGAAGCCCTATGGTATCCACGATTAAAACAGAATGAGAGGAAAGATCCTTTCCTTCTTTTTCTGAATATAGAATAGAGTTAGCTGTTAATTTTTTTCGGAAGGCTTCAATTTTGGATGGCTCAATTTTATGCGGGGCGATAATAAAGGTAACATGACTGTTTGCCTGATTAATATAGGGAATAAGAACTTCTTCATCTTCAGGCCAGGTACTTCCGCAGACCACACACAGCGAATTCCCTTTAAATTCATCCATAAAAGACAACGAATTGTCTTGCTCTATCTGATGGGAAACCCTGTCGAAACGGGTGTCGCCACTTATCGTAATATTTTGAACCCCCAAGCTTTGTAAAAGCGTTTCGGAATTCTGATCCTGAACAAAATAATGATCGAATACCTTTAATGCCTTTCGCATGAAGCCTCCATGCGATTTAAAGAAAACCTGCTTTTTGGAAAACAAACCAGAGACCAGCAAAGAAGGGATATTCCTTTGTTTTAGTTCAAAAAGGTAATTGGGCCAAATCTCGTATTTGATAAAAACAGCAAGTGCTGGTTGGACGATTTCGAGGAATTTTGTAGCATTTTTTTTGATGTCGAAGGGTAGGTAAACCACCGTATCCGCCAAAGGGGTGTCTTTCTTTATTTCGTAGCCCGATGGGGAGAAAAAAGTAACCAGTATTTTACAGTTGGGATAAGTTTCCTTTATGGATTGCATGATGGGAACCCCTTGTTCGAACTCCCCTAAAGAAGCACAGTGGAACCAAATGGTTTTGTCCTCGGGTTTTATTTGGGAAGTAAGGACGGGAAACGAATTTTTTCGTCCTTGTACAAATAGCTTCATTTTTTTGCTGAAACCCTGTGCGAGTTGCAAATTAGCATAGGTGATTTTGGAAAGGAGATCATAAAGCATCCTCATAGGGCTAAAATAATTGTTATTTGGCAATAACCTCCCACAAACCCATTGGAATTTACAGATATAATTTCTGAAGCGTAATTGAAGATGGGGTTGACAATTTTCGTAATTTTACCCTCAACTTATTCAAAAATTTCCATGCGAAAAATACAGATGGTCGACCTTAAAGGTCAATACGAGCACATAAAAGAACGGGTAAACCAGTCGGTGTTGGATGTTATAGAATCCTCGGCATTTATAAATGGGCCCGAAGTGCATCAATTTCAGAAAGAATTGGAAGACTACCTTGGGGTAAAACACGTAATCCCCTGTGCCAATGGAACAGATGCCCTACAGGTAGCTATGATGGGACTGGGGCTTAAACCCGGCGATGAGGTGATTACGGCCGACTTTACATTTGCAGCAACTGTAGAGGTGATAGCCTTATTGGGCTTAACCCCTGTATTGGTAGATGTAGATCCAGTTACGTTTAATATCGATGTAGAAGCAGTTAGACAGGCCATTACCCCTAAAACCAAGGCGATTGTTCCTGTGCACCTTTTTGGATTGGGTGCTCAAATGGACGAAATTATGGCATTGGCCCAAGAGCATGATTTGTATGTAATAGAAGACAACGCACAAGGTATTGGGGGTGATTATATCTCTAAAGACGGCTCCAAACAAAAATTGGGAACCATTGGGCATGTAGCATCTACTTCCTTTTTCCCTTCCAAAAATTTAGGGTGCTATGGCGATGGTGGTGCGATCTTCACCAATGATGATGATTTGGCACATACCATACGGGGAATAGTAAACCATGGAATGTATGTTCGTTACCATCATGATGTCGTAGGGGTGAATTCCCGTTTGGATTCCATTCAGGCAACTGTTTTACGAGCCAAGCTTCCTCATTTGGATGCCTATAACAGTGCCAGAAGAGAAGCTGCGAGAAAGTATTCGGAGGCATTCAAAGGGATAGATAACATAATAACCCCTACAATGGGGGATCTATGCCTAGAAAATATGAATTCCGATGATTGCAACTGCCATGTTTTCCATCAGTATACCTTACGGGTTTTAAATACCGACAGGGATGCTTTGGTAAAACATTTACAGGAAAAGGAAATTCCATGTGGTGTTTATTACCCTATTCCTTTGCACAGCCAAAAAGCCTATCAGGACGAACGATATGACGAAAATGATTTTACGGTGACCAATCAATTGGTGAAGGAAGTGATTTCCTTGCCTATGCACACCGAATTGGATGACGAACAAATTGACTATATTACCCAAACAGTTATCAATTTTGTTTCCTAATTCGTAGCCCATATTTCAATACACTATTTATGAAGAAAATTCTTGTTACCGGAGGTCTTGGTTATATAGGGTCGCATACAGTAGTAGCCCTTCAATCCAAAGGATTTGATGTAGTTGTTATAGATAACTTATCGAACTCCGAACTTTCGGTACTGGATGGTATTGAGGAGATTTCTGGCACACGTCCCGATTTCGAAGAGATAGACCTTCGTGTAAAGGAAGATGTAGTATCTTTTTTCAAGCGCAACAAAATAGACGGGATTATCCATTTTGCAGCCAGCAAAGCCGTTGGGGAAAGTGTAGAGAACCCGTTGCTGTACTACGAAAACAACCTGAATACTTTAGTGTATTTGCTGCAGCAATGCCAAGAACATAGCATCCGTAATTTTATTTTTAGTTCTTCTTGTACTGTGTATGGAGAGCCCGATACATTGCCTATTACAGAATCAGCACCAGTAAAAGAGGCACTTTCCCCATATGGAAATACCAAACAAATAAGTGAAGAAATTATTCGTGATACATGTAGTGTAGATAGTAATCTACAATCCATTAGCCTGCGTTATTTTAATCCTATAGGAGCTCACGAATCTGCAGCTATAGGCGAATTGCCCAAAGGAACCCCTCAAAATTTAGTCCCGTATATTACCCAAACCGCAGCAGGGCTCCGTAAAGAACTCTCTGTCTTTGGCGATGACTACCACACACCCGACGGGAGTTGTATTAGGGATTACATTCATGTAGTAGACTTGGCCGAAGCCCATGTAGTGGCTTTACAGCGACTTATTGGGGAGAAGAATACTTCAAATTTTGAAATTTTCAACTTGGGAACCGGACGGGGTAGCTCGGTTTTAGAAGTTGTGAATGCTTTTGAAAAAGTGTCTGGAGAGAAATTAAATTATAAAATTGTCGACAGAAGAGCTGGAGATGTAACAGCCGTGTATGCAGATACCCAAAAGGCGAACGATGAACTAGGCTGGAAAACGAAGAAAACCATGGAAGAAGCCCTGTCTTCTGCTTGGTCTTGGGAGAAAAAGGTGAGAGGCTTAAAATAAGCTGAAGAGCAGGTCCCGCCTGTGTTTTAAATCGTAATCATTTAACTATTATATATATGAGAACCTGGGTGTTATTACTATTCGCTATGGGTTGTTTTGGCTTACAGGCCCAAAATACCTATTTGCATTGTGGAAAATTAATCGATACTGAAAACGGAAAGGTATTGAAAGAGAAAACCATAGTGGTTTCGGGTAATAAGATTCGAAAGGTTCAGGATGGTTATATAACGCCAAAAAACAACACCGACATTGTAGTAGACTTGAAGGGAAAAACAGTTATGCCTGGCCTTATAGATATGCACGTGCATATTGAAGGGGAAACAAGCCCCACAAAGTATTTGGACGTTTTTACAAAAAATGACGCCGATGTGGCTTTCGATGCCGCAGCAATTGCCAACCGTACCCTAATGGCTGGCTTTACCACTGTAAGGGATCTTGGAGGGTCTGGGGTAAATGTAGCACTACGTAATGCCATTGCTAAGGGAAGAGTGCCCGGGCCGAGAATATTTACAGCAGAAAAAGCCATAGGTACTACAGGAGGGCACGCAGATCCTACCAATGGGCGTAAAAAAGAACTCATGGGGGATCCAGGTCCCGCTCAAGGGGTTATTAATAGTGCAGCAGATGCCAGGAAGGCAGTAAGGCAACGCTATAAAAATGGAGCCGATTGGATTAAGATAACGGCTACAGGAGGTGTGTTGAGTGTTGCTAAAAATGGACAGAACCCGCAATTTACTCAAGAAGAAGTAGATGCCATAGTGAGTACCGCCAAAGAATATGGTATGAAAGTCGCTGCCCACGCCCATGGAGTAGAAGGAATGCAGCGTGCTATAAAAGCCGGGGTTGCAACCATAGAGCATGGATCGTTGATGGATAAAGAAACAGCGGCTTTAATGAAAAAATACAATACCTATTTGGTGCCTACCATTTCGGCTGGGAAGTATGTTGCACAGAAAGCTAAGATACCTGGCTATTATCCAGAAATTATAGTGCCTAAGGCCCTCGAAATTGGATCGAAAATACAGGACATGTATAGCATGGCTTATAAAGAAGGTGTACCTATCGCTTTTGGTACCGATGCTGGAGTGTTTCCCCATGGAGAAAACGGAAAGGAGTTTGGTTATATGGTCGAAGCGGGAATGCCAGCTATGGAAACCCTTCAGTCGGCTACGATTACCAATGCAAAGCTTCTGGATATGGAAGGCTCCCTAGGGGTTTTAAAAGAGGGGTATATAGCAGATATAGTTGCGGTTAACGAAGATCCTACCCAAAACATTACGACTATGGAAAATGTGGTTTTTGTAATGAAGGAAGGTGTTATATACAAAGATTAAGACTCTTTAAGCTCCCTTAAATATTCTGAGGGGTATAACCCATAATTTTTATAGAAAGCCTTGGAAAAGCATTCGGTGCTCTTAAATCCTATTTCCTGTCCAATGGCTTTAACGGTGTACTTTCTGTAAAGGGAATTACTTGCCAGTTCACTGTATATATAGTCTACCCGCAACTGGTTGATGTAATTGGAAAAGTTCTTTCCCTTTTCAACATTAATTACTTTGGATAGGTAATTATAATTGGTCCCAAAGTTTTTTGCCAATTGCTGAAGTGAAACCTCTGGGGATAGAAATTCATTGTTTTGCTCAAATTGTGAGAGCTTTTGAATGATTCTATCAGAAGTCTTTTTCGGAACACTCATTTTGGTTTTTTCTGGTATTAAAGATTTCTCCCCTAACTGTTTGGAAAGCCATTCCAAACGCTTCTTTAATTGGGCCTGCTTTTTTTTGTGATATTCGTACAAGTAGGTTGTTGCTTTTAGTTGTGCTGATAAGAGTGAGGTATTACCCTCTTTGGGGCCATTTTCAATAGGCATGGTCCCTAATTTTTTTCCGTTTGTGTTTGGGGTAATGTTCGTGGAATTAGAATCGAATTGTAACGACATAGCTTTTCTTTTTCGTTTTTAATAGCTTCCACATTTAGCTCATACTGAAGGGTAAAGCCTGCTGTGGAACTGAATTTCAATCCAAATTGTTGAAATTTCACGAAAAACGAAATAGGAAACTTATAAGCGTGATGGGTTACTTCAAATTCGCATCCATTCTTTTGATAATTGAAATGAACCATAGGGCTCATTTCATGAAAATTAACCAATTAAACGGAAAAAGAATAGCTCGATAGTTATTGCCAATGATAGGTTTCCAATGGTTGATTTTGAAAAGTGGTTCGATTTTTCATAGTTCAGTTTTTAATGATTTCTAGTACTATGATGTTTCAAGAATTAATTTTTCTTACCCTTACTTTTCGATTTTTTTAAAAAATACATTCCTATTAAGCCTATAAGAATGATCAAAATAAGGTAGGGCCAATAAGTGTGGGTAGTAGAAATGGAGTCGTTTTGACCCAATAGAACAAACGAAGCCCAGTAATGGGGTGATGCTTCAGAAAAACCATGCGAAGAGATATAGTTTAGCTTTGCATTGTGCAATGCTTCCGATTTGGTTTGCCCATTGCTGAGGTTGTCATAAAAACTAGAGGTGATTTCTGAAGTGGATCGGTCGTCTATGCTCCAAAGGGAAGAGATGACACTCTGTGAACCCCCGTAAAAGAAACCCCGTGCGAGGCTCATGACCCCTTCCCCTTGTTCTTGCTTACCAAGGTTGGTATTGCACCCACTAAGCAGTACTAAGGATGCATTGTTCTTCAGGGTGTATAGTTCATTGAGGGTTAGCTTATCGTCGGTAAAAGCAATCCAGGGGGACTCTTCATCTTGGGCATCGGCATGGGTAGCCAAATGGATAATATTTCTTTTGGGCAATAAGCTCACAAATTGGTCTTTTGTGGAGTTTTCATTCAATAATGAAGCTCCTGTAAAATAACGTTCCAGGCTTTCTACTTCTTTTCCGTTGTACTTTAACTGGGAGAGTGTGTGGTCTTGAAACTGGGAGGGTGCAACAGCTAAAAAAGAAGGATCATTATCGTCAAAACGTTGGGTGTTCTGTAAAAACGAATTTGAATACAGATAGCTTACCTCGTTTTGGGTAATTAGAAAGGTTAATTCGTCTTTAGAAACAGAAAGTGCTTCAAAAGGAAGGTACGAAAGGGTGTGATCCGGAATGATGGTTAATTTTTTCCCTGCAAGATCGTTTCTAAGGGTTGCCGAAGGAAACAATCTTTCATACAAATGGTTGGAAAGGGTAGTGTAACGCTTTACATCTTCTCGGGTCTTAAAAGGTTTCTTGATGTTGTCTATAAGTGCTGCCAAATCCTCTTGCAGTTGTGATAGATTGGAAATTTCATGGAAGGAAACGTTATCCTTGCCAATAAAAAGGACATATCCGTTTTCATTATTCGAATAAATACCGAACCCGTCATCCAAGGAAAGGTTATACTCTATAACAATTTCATTGCTTGAAATTCTCTCCTGTAGACTGGCTAGGGTTTCGATCTCGATAGGGTTTGTAATGTTTTTGGGAACTCTATGGCGTTCTTTTAATGCCTCCAAAATCAGTTGCTTGTCTATCAGCTCTTTTTGAATTTGGTCTCTTTCCTCTTGGGACAATAAAGAAGACTTCAGTTGCCCTTCCAATTGGTAGATGGCAGTTAATAGCTCTTTTTCTTCCTTGAAATAGTCTTCGGGAAGCCCTAATTTACCTATGAGTTGCTGATTTACAATATCTTCAAGGATTAACAGGGCCTTGTTCTTTTCCATATAGTAAAAAGCTTTCTCGGGATCATTCTTTAAATAACAGGCCCGTATAGCGCTTCCATAAAGTTCTGAACTGGATTTTCGCCAAAATAAACGCGAGGTAAATTCATCGCTATTCACCTTTATATAATCAATCATTTCATCGGCTAAAGAAAAGTAGGAAAGACTCTTTTCCAAAAGAGCTGGGTCTTTCTTCTTTTCGTAATACTTTAAATAGGTTTTGGCCAAAAGACGGGTTGCGTAGAGCAATCTCTCCTTATAAGGTGTTTCTGCAAAAGAAGAAATGAGGGTGCCTACCCCAGCACTGTCACCCGTAAGATAGGTAAGTGATTTTTGAAGGAGATCAATGCTTTTCTCAAACTCCTCTTTGTAGCCGTAGGTAACCCCCAGATCGTTTGTAGAATAATACAAGCTGAGGGAATCACCAGGTTGGATGAATTTAAAGGATTCTTCCAAGTATTTTATGGATTTGTCTTGATTGGTAGTATTAAACAAGGAGCCCTTTCCAAAAATATCTTGCCACATCCCCACCGAATCGTTTAATTCTTTTGCTAGCTCATACGCTTGTTCAAAGTACATATAAGACTTTAGGGTGTCTAAGGTAAGATGTGTGTTGTACAGTTCGGCATGGCAGTGTTTTATGGCATATAAAAGCCCTTTTTGGATTTGGGCTGCATTTGCTAGGGAGTCGGCAATTTCGATATGTTTAATTCCATTTTCGAGGGCTTCTTCAGTTTCTATACTTAAAGAAATTACGGCAATATTGAAATGGCTTATTATATTATCCCTCGATTGAGGTGTTTTTTTATCGAGTAGGGAAGTAACCAACTCGTAATTTTTAATGGCCTTTGGGTAGTTGTAGATTTTTTCATAGCAATACGCCAAACTTTTATAGGCATTTATAGCATATTTGGTTTGATTGTCTAACAAAACTACATTTCTGTAAGCGGGTATTGCTTTTAAATATTTGCCATCCTTCTGATAGTAAAACCCTAGTGCGATATCGCATTTTTGAAGAAAGAAAGTATCCTGTTTGTGTCTTTGGGCCGCTAAGGCCTTTGCTTTTTCTTCAAAAGCTATGGTTTTCTTTAAGTCGTGATCGTAAAGCCAGTAGGCAAACTGATCGTACAAATAAGCAAGGGAGTCGTTGTCCTTTTCAGAGACTAAAAAAGCTTCAGCTAATTGAATCCTTTCTTCTGGTGGCTTCGATGAATGTATAATGTCCCTTAACTCGGCACTTTGTTGGGAAAAAAGTGGAATGGAAAAAAGAAGAATTACCCATACAATACTCGATTTGAGTTTGTAGGGGAAATCCTTCAGTATGTTGTTTTTAATATTGTTAATTATCCTCCAGAATTGTTGTTAGCAGTTAATCTAGGGTCATCGTCTATGGTTGTCGAAGTAGTTTGACTTGGCCATCCGGGCATTAACCTCCAACATTCTACGTAGGGGTCAGCGGGTTGATCGATACAAAGTTTAAGGTTAAGGGCGCTTTGGGAGAAATATTCCTGACGGATACAAGTTATTTCATCTTCCTCAACGATTCTGCTATCATAAGTAATGGTCCATTCTAGATTATGCAAATGATCTATAAAAGGATTGTAAACAGGGAAGAGGTAATGAGGATTACACCTAAAACGCCGATTATCGGGATTCTCTCCTTTTAGGGAGACTTCTTGATTGTTTAATTCGGTTACGGTTTCTTCCTGGGAACAGGAAACAAGGAGTAGCATAGCTACAAAAAATAGGGAAAATCTAGTTTTCATAATTAGGGTATTAAATTAAAAAAAATTGTATTACACTCCTTTGTTATAAAAGTAGGTAAATCTAACCCGACTTTTTAAAAATAAATCCTCGTTTTTATAAAATAAGGAAAGGACAACTATTGCTAGTGCCCTTTCCTCGATCTCGTAAAAATATAAAATAGTTGATCCAACTATTTTGTCCAAAACATGCTGATTAACCTCCAGTAGGGTTGTTAATAGTTAATCTAGGATCGTCGTCTATGGTTGTTGAAGTGCTTTGACTTGGTCCGTTAGGAATTAGCCTCCAGCATTCTGTGTTGGGGTCTATGGGTTGCAACACACACATTTTAACCGCCAGTCCGTGTTGGGTAAAATATT
>JANQKN010000150.1 GCA_028281065.1 Flavobacteriaceae bacterium
CCTATAGACGTCTTTGTCCTTCCCTCATATAAAACCGTTCCGTGCTGCAGTCCTCTTGGCGTGGGGACAAAGAAATCACTTATGGTTACCTCGGTCATGTCTATAAACTTGGTTTCTTTATTGATGTATACCAACCATTGGTCGTAATCTTTGTTAGGAGCTTCGCTCCCCCATGTAATAAATACCAAATCATAGTCTTTTCCATTCACGGTTCTTTCACCGGCATACCGTATGATTTCGGCATTCAACAGGCGCATAGGAGCTTCCAACATATAGTGGTAGGCAGATAGACCCCACGCATATCGCTTGCTATTGCACTCTTCTGGCGTATCCTCGTTGTTTTTAGCATAATAGCCTTGCCAAGATTGTAAGCCATGAATTTTGTTTTCCTTTCTTCCTTCCAGGTATTCCACTTGCCCATCGAATGTGTTGGTTGCAAAACGGAACTGCACATCTTTTTTGTTGTTCCCGGGCAATGAATTCATGGGCATGAGCAATAGGGCACCTTTCCACTTAAAATGAGCCGTAGCTTCATATACTTGACTCGAAGTCAGTTTATCATAGCCCATAGCCCTATTAGCTTCCTGTAAAAGATCCTTCCCTTTTTGGGAAAGCGTTTCGTCTTGGGTCTTTTGCTTCACGTAATCGCTTCGTAAATCGACCGATTTACAGGAGTACAAAAAGGAAACTGCCAAAATCAGTATTGAAAATTTAAATAGGTTTTTCATTGTATTATAATTTAATTAGACTGTTCTACTTATTTTTATTTTAAATTTTTTTATTTCTCTTGTATAAAGGTGAACGACATATCCCACCAAATGTCCAGGTATACACGGGATCGCGTTACTTTCATTCTCGAAAAAGCGCCATAAATTCCTGAATGTAAATATTCTGCAATCTCTAAGGCTGTAAAATCCTTTCGAATCTGCCCTTCGTTCTGTCCTTTTTCTATTTCCCTTGAAATGATGTTGATCCATCCCAAAAAACACTGATTTGCCTCCAAAGCCAAAACATCATGGGTCCTCCCTACTTCACTGCTCAACACATTAATAAGGCACCCACTGGAATATGCATCAGTTTCGTTCAAATGGATTAAGGTCCTGTAGAATTCTTTCAGATTATTTATGGGTGTATCCTTTGCTTGTTTAAAATAACCTTCGATCCAATTTGCCTGTTCAACACCGTGGTGCTCCATAACCTGTTTGGCGAAATCTTCCTTGGATTCGAAAAAGTTATAAAAGGAACCTTTTGGGATACCCGCTTCCTTCAGTATCTCGTTAATACCTACCCCATGATAGCCATTTTTACGAAGTACGTGGAATCCGGTTTCTAATATATCTTCCTTGTTGTGTTTGTATCCCATCGGGGCAAATATAGGATTATTTTTAAATTAGACCAATTGGTTTAATTTAATTTTAGCATTTCCCCCACAAGTTATACCTGGGATACACGCAAAGTATTTACCATCCCTTTCTCTACTATGGGCATGGCCGCTAGGTTTATAAGGTAGTCACCCTTTTTTACAAAGCCTTTTTCGAAAGCAATTCGGTTTACATCATCTACCGTTTCGTCGGTACTAACGAATTTATCGTAGTAAAAAGCCTTTACCCCCCAAAGCAGGTTTAATCGGGAAAGGATCCTTTTGTTGGAAGTGTACACCAAAATATGGGCGTCGGGCCGCCATGCAGATATCTGAAAAGCCGTATATCCACTGTTGGTAAGGGTACAAATAGCTTTGGCTTCTATTTCATTGGCCATGGTTGCAGCGTGATAACAAACCGATTTGGTAATGTACCTATTGGTCCGAATATGTGGCGGCTCATGGGGTACAGTAATGAGCTCGGAGTTTTCCACCTGCTTGCAGATATTGGC
>JANQKN010000183.1 GCA_028281065.1 Flavobacteriaceae bacterium
TACGATAAAGCCAAAGGGTCCAATAACATCGGGCATAAGACCTTTAGCCAAAGTATGATTGATCCCATAAATGGCACTGGCTGCAGTCGCCGCGATTAATGCAAGAGCCCTTTGGTTCATAAACGTTAAGAGATACTGGCTTTGGCGCTTTCCACTACTTTTTTGCTATTCCCAATGAAGATTTCATCGTTATTTACAATCACGGGACGCTTTAAAAAAGTATAGTGTTCCAAAATAAACCTTTTGAAATCCTCTTCACTCAGTTTTTCATCTTTCAGACCACGCTCTTTGTATAATTTGGCGCGTTTACTGAACAAGGCTTCATAACTTCCTGCCAAATCCCGAAGTGCTTCCAGTTCTTTTACAGTGATTTCCTGTTGTTTGATCTCCCTACGTTCAAAGGAAGCAGGTAGGTTCAATTCGTTCATGATACGCTTACAGGTGTCGCAGGTGGCTAGGTAATAGATTTTTTTCATTTCGCTAAAAATTCAGGTATTCGTCGACCTGTTCCAAAGGAACTTTCAGTTCTATAATGCCTTCGGAATAAGGTGCTATTTCATAAGGATTGTAGGTTGCCCAAAGGTGATCGTCCGAAAACCCAAGGGTTTCTGGTAATAAAAAAGTATCATCCTCGAACCAAAACCCAGTATTGTTAATATTTTCCTCCTTTGGGATTTTGTGTTGCTTTCTAAATTCGGCTTCTAGGATTGTTTTAACTTCATTCAGATTAGAAAAAAGATCTTCCATTGCCATGACTTCCCCTGTTTGCCCGTTGAGATTTAGGTAGGAAACTCCCGTATAACCATGAGCTCCTCCGGTATATGTAAAATGGTTCATGGTAAAGGAAATCAATGAAGGGGAATTATAACCCAAAGAGATTTCAATCTCCGCTTCGTACCCACCCGTATCTATGGTTGTGGGGAGGTCTGCTTGGTAATCGCGATAAGCCATGACAAAATCCGTTACTGCTCCCTTTATGGTTTTTGCTGAAGGGACATCATCTTCGCCCAAGAAAAGCACCGAAGCAACCCATTGCTCTATTTGCTTATTCACTTTTTGCGAAATTTCCTTGTCACCCTTGGCTATGGGATAATCGATTACCACACTGGAACAGGGCTCGTCTTCGCAAATTTTGAGGTCTGTTTCGCTAAAATTTTCTAACTGGTAGGTAAGGGCAGGCTCGTTTTTACAGCCGAGGAATAGGATTATAAAAAGGAGACCCAATGACTTTTTAATCATAGGTTAAAAATACGACGAATTTGGAAGGTAAAAGGACTTAAATTAAAACAGTTTCAAGAATTTTTAGGAAGAAAGGCGGTCTACATACCACAGAAAACTATTTATAAGGTCGGAGGATTTAGTCTTAAAGGATTCTTGTAATACCTCTCCATTGTCATCAAACAATTCATTTACCTTGGAAATGCAGAGCTTTTCTGGGATGGGAACACCGCCTAACGCCAAACCAATCCCCCTGAGTTGAGACAAACAAAACAAACCTCCAAATCCACCCGAAGAAACAGTTACTATGGCCAAAGGGATGCGTTTAAAGATTTGTGGGTTGAGGTAGTCCAAGGCATTCTTTAATGCTCCAGGCATCCCATTTTTATATTCGGGACTAACAATGACAATCCCTTGGGCTTGGAAAAGGGTATCGCTAAAAAGCTGCATTCCATCTGGGAGTTCGTCCATTTGGTTCATCCGTTTTTCCATAATGGGAAAAGGATAGGATTTTAAATCCAAAAGTGTTGCCTCGACATGAGCTTGCGAAGTAAGTATACCGTATATTTCTTGAGCTACAAAATGGCTTTTTCTACCCTCCCTAATGGAGCCGGATAAGACAACTATTTTTTTCATCAACAGGGTTTTGTTTCGGTTCTGTATTCAAAAGAACAACTTCTTCGGCATATTCCTGAATAGATCACCGGTTTTTTACAGTTCTACTTTTTTTAGATTCTCACTATTATAGTAATCATAATGCTCGTTCAGGAAATCAACCTTCCAGGAATTTGGAAGGTCATCCCAGAATTCTTGGGCAATTTTTGCATAATCTGAAAGCGTTTCGATATTATTTTCCAATTTCCACAATTCGCTAACCCATTGGCCGGCCCAAGCATGAAATACATTGTAATTTCCTGAGATCTCCCCCTTGGAATTAAAGGCATTGGGCCAATGTATGGTTTTACAATCTCCTTGGACCAAAGCTATTGCTAACGGCACTTGGTCATCTAGGGGGTTTATATACGAATTAGAAAGCCCTTTCAAATAATAGCTTTTCCAAGTTTCGGAAAGAACAGATCCATTATGAAAAGCCAAAATCCCATTATTGAATTGAGGTGCCAAGACCAGCTGTTTCCAATTGGGTCCAAAAACTTGGGAAAAAGCAATATTCTTTTCTTCAGGAGGTGTTTTAAAACGAACCCCTGCTTTGTTTGTTTTATTAAAATAAAGCCATGCTTCGGCAGCATGTTCATACTCGACCACACCCCAAACAATTGTTTCTGTAGGATGTTTTTTTCTGTCTTCTTCAATAGAACGGATTAAATCCCTAACCCCTTCATTACAGACTATGTCCGCATCGATCATTAGGGTTGTTTTTGTGTCAGAATTTTTTGCAATGTCGAAACGGGTGAGACGATTCTTTATGTGCTGCTCGTAATCCCCCTTAATGGTGTGCTCCTTTACTTGTTGAAAAGAAATATCGGGGCCAATACCTTTAAAAACAGTTTCTATCTCCTTCGATATTTCCCCGTCGTAATAAATGACAACAGGGAGGTTAATGTGTTTTTTAAAACTTGCAATGGATATAAATGCCGGAATCTTAAACTTTTCGTTTATACTCCATGTAAGAATAATGTTGTTGGGTAGTATCATTTATGAAAAGTCTAATGCATTGATCCAATGCTGAGGGATTTTATCAAAGTATTGCTTGGCGATTTGTCCATAATCTTCCAAGGATGGTTGGTTTTGTACAATTTTTTGAAGTTCCTTTTTCCAGGTACTGGCCCAAGCATGGTATACAGCATAATCGCCAGATAAATTTCCTAAGGAGTTGAAGGTAGGGTCCATTTCCAACACCTTTGTTTTTAAGTCATACATGGCTACAAAAAGGGGTAATTGATCGTCTTGCAGGTTCACCACGGGATGTAGGAGTCCGTTTAGGTAATTGGTCTCCCAAGCATCGGCCAATGCTTTGCAATTGTACATAAGCAACATACCGTTGTTGTATTGCACGCCGCTCAACCGTTTTTCCCAGTCGGGTCCGTAAACATCCCGAATGCATTGATGGGTTTCTATAGGGGACACAGGGATGCGATTTCCTGAAGCATCTATTTTCAAGGTAAAAAACCGTCTACTGCGATCAGCCTCACTTACTCCCCAAACCACCGAGTCGTTTGCTTTAATGGATTCGAAATGAGCATCGATGTATGGGATGAGTTGTTTTATTTTTTCAGAAAAAATAAGATCGCTATCCAAAAGCAGGACCTGTTCCTTGGGCCATTTTCGCATCACCTCCATACGGACCAACCGATTCCCTATATGGGCATTTTCAAGATATTCTTTGGAATATTGAAGGAGCTGTTTCGGAATAATCTCTATGGAATTACCCAACCCTTCAAAAACCTTGATGGTCTCCAAATCGGGATCACCTATATAAACAAGGCTTATGGGGATATCCATATGGGCTTTAAAACTGGCTACAGATAATAACGTCGGAATTTTAAAAACTTCGTTAAAAATCCAAACCGCCCTCTTCTTGAGTTTTTTTTCAATAGAAGGTAGTATCGACGGACTGGAATGTATCATAGACATGAAGGTTATGGGGATAGAAACTTATCGTTTAAATTTCCTTAAGCGTTTGTATTCGTTATGGGCTTCCCGTTGTTTTACAATGCATTCCTCAAGGGTTCCTTTGGGAGGGGATTTCAAAATTTTGAAGTGCGATCCTGAGTATTTACCCGAGGCTACTATCACTTCGTGATGTTCCAATTCTTGGGTAAAGCAGGCAGAAACATATCGAATAGCAACACCAATGCGTTTGTGTGGGGATGTGTTGGGATTGGACCCGTGTACCAGATTTACATCATGTAGTGACATTTCCCCTGGATTTAATTGAAGGTCTACCGCCGCGGATTCATCAATGGGACCTGCAACAGTCAAGCCCGTTTTAAGCATGTTTAGAGGATCGTATTTTTCCGTATGTGGAAGTAAGGTTTTATGTGTTTTTGGGATAACCCGCATACATCCATTCTCTATGGTACTTTTGGAAAGTGCTACCCAAGCAGAAACATACTTTTGGGATTGGTGTTTAAAATAATGACCGTCCTGGTGCCAGGAAATGAAACTGTTGTCATGCGGTTGTTTACAAAATACCGAGGAACCGTGGGCCAAGATGTCGGGTCCTAAAATAGGTTCAATGTGTTTTAGAATAGAAGGATGGGTAGCTAACTTATAAGCCCAAGGAAAATGTAAATGAACTTGTTTAAACCGATCTGAGTCCAAATCACCATCGAGGGCTTTTTCATGCGCTTCGTATTGCGATCTAAAATACTTTAATTCTTCCTTTTCCAGCACCTTTAAGGGAAATACAAATCCTTCTTCATGATAGGCTTTTACTATATGGGTAAGTTCTGTAGAAATCATAATTCTAAACTTTTCATGAAAAAATCAGTGGCTAAATATTCGGGTTTCGAGAAACTTCTTATAAAGGGCTGGATCTTTTTCGTTCAAAAAAGGCTCTGGACGTTCTATATGTGTGGCAGTGGGATATCTTTTTTCAGGGTTTATATAGATCACCTTCATGTCTTTGGCATACTTGGGATGCAAGTAGCGTATGGCAAATCCTATTCTTTTGAAATCGGAGCCATTGGCTTGTGATCCATGAATGATATTTTGGTGGTGAATGGAGGCTTCGCCAGGGGCTAACTCTAAATTCAGTGTTTCACTTTCGTGTATCTCCCGATCTATTTCCAGATTATAGATGCCAATGAGATTGTCTTTACTGGAGGAAGGAACGTGTTTGTGCTTTAGGTTTACATGCGATCCGGGAACGACTTGCATACAACCGTTTTCCACACAACTTCTACTAAATGCCAACCATACTGTTAAGGAGTCATTCCATTCGTTTTTCATAGCATCCTGATGCCATGGGACAAAAGTGTCTGTGTTTGGGTATTTGGTAAGTATCTGTGATCCCAACACGCTAACCTCGCCTAAAATAGGGGTAAGGAGTTCTATTATTTTTGGATGGGTTACCAAATCATAAGCCCAAGGCAAGTAGCGGTGCAAGTTCCTCATGTAGGGAACAGGTTCGTTAAAAGCGGCTTCAATTTTTTCGAATTCGTCACGATACCGCTGGGTCTTTTCTTCGCTTAGGATACGGATAGGGAAAACAGCACCGTCCTTTTTAAAAGTAGTAGTGATCTTGGATAGCGGTTTTTCTTTTATCATGGTCAGTGGATTGTTATGTATTAAAGCGTGGCCAATCGTTGAGACACAATGGCTTTGAATTTTTTAGAAGACTGTACTTGGCTTGGGGTTTGTTCCATTCCAGGGATATGCCTATCCCCACGGGTGTTATCGTCAAACCGCCTTACAATAGCGGTTACTTCGGGGAATACAAGAGTGGTGGTGTGGTGGTACAACTTTATGGAAAAGTCCCAATCTTCCCAAGTAGTAAGCGTGGGATCGAAAAAAGGTTCCGCTAGTTTGTCGAGCGAAGCCCGTTTAAAAGTATGGCAGCATGTGGGGGAAATAATTCCGGATTGCCATAATTCTGAATAATTGGACAATAGGAAAGGGGTCTTCCCAAACTTTAAGTCCTTATGCAATCCCGACCGCTCCAACCGTTGATTGAACAACCATAGTTCTGCATCCGAAATAATGGTTTCCACTTCGGGGTATTGTTGAAACAGTTTCAGTTCCTTTTCAAACTTTTTCGGTTCAAAAATATCATCGGAGTCCAAAAAACTGATATAGCTTCCCTTTGCCAATGCAAGTCCTGTGTTTCGTGCAACAGAAGGCCCTTGGTTTTCTTGGTAATGGTAAGTAATCTCAGCAGGATACTTTTGAATGATTTGAGCAGTGTCGTCGGTGGATCCATCATCAATAACAATAACCTGAATACCCGAAATCCCTTGATTGAAAATGCTATCCAAAGCTTCTTCAATAACATACCCCCTGTTGTAGGCTGGGATAATTACCGAAATGAGATATTCGTTTTTCATGGGTTTGTTTTTAGAGGTCTTAGGCAAATACGATTTCCCTACGACCAATCAATCCATCGATGGCCAGTTCCAGTTTTTTAGCGCATTCTATATAGGCCTGTATTCCTTTTCCGTGCGGAACGGGTAGGGATCCATCTTTATCCAAACACTTGATTTTGTTTTTGGCATGCGGGAATTTTTCAAGGATAGCCTCTTTATGTGCGGTTGTAATGCACCAGATTTTGTCCACAGTTTCTATGTCTTTTTCGTTTAGTTTTCGTGAATGATGCGATATGGCCGTTACTCCCAAATGCTCCAAAGCCTTTTGGGCATTCTCACTAATGGGGGTTCCCTCTTGGGGTTCTATCCCTGCACTTAAAACACGTATGGAGGCACCTTTTTTACTCCTTCGGGATTCTTGTAGTTTGGTGATCATCTTGTCCATGCATATGGCCTGAGCCATAGGGGATCTCCCTGTATTACCGGGACAAACAAACATGTAGATACGTTCTTTAACGCCCAATCTTTGTTTAACCAGCGCTATGATTTTCGGGGCGCTTAACGCAAAAATGGCTAACATGAGAAAAACAGAACCTATAAGCTGAATGGGGGAATAGAATAGGGTTCCAAAGATGATGGATAAGATCATAGCGGCTACTACACCTGCCAGTAAACTGGTAGCTCGGTTAATAGGAATACAAAAAGTGTTTTCCCGCTTATCCAGATAAATGCGGGAACCGAAAATGTAAAGACCTGCATAAAGTAGTCCGATAATAAGTGCGATAGGCATTAAACCAGTGCCGAAAAAGGACAGATAACCTTCTCGTATCCCTAACATAAACGATCCTTGTCCTATAATTGCTAAAACTATGGGCACAAACAAAATAACCAATAGGGCCGATAGCATTTCCTCTACGAAGAATTTATAATTGGAGTCCGTATCGTGGGTCTTGGCACGGTATGTCATAAACTGCAATCGGAAAAAATAGCCCGATAAATACGCTCCGATATTAATACCTGCAGCTATGGATAAGTTATAACCGGCTTTTTCCGAAAAAACAATCAACAAGGAGAATAGGGTTAACCCAAAGGCCAACCACGAATACCACTGTATTTTTCTTCTGTATACTTTGTCTATAAAAGGAGCCATAAGCAAAACCCCTCCCCGCATTAAAAGTGCGGCAAAGACAATGGAGATTCCAGTGAAGCTATACGCCAAAGTGGTGGTGGCTATAATTACGGCTGTAGCAATTCCTGAGAAAAAAGTAAATCGATGGGTAGCAAAGGGAATGGAAATTCCAAAAAGACGAAGCCTTCCTGCATGTTTCCACCAACCCGTAAGCCATAGTATCAATAAAAACCCAAATACAGTTCCTAAAAGAACACTGGGTAATAATTCGGCACCCGAAATGGAATCCCCGGTTTCGGAAAACATTCCTTTAGATAATAATTTGGTCATACCGCTGTAAGGCACGTAGAACAAAAAGTAGCCTAATGCTAAGGACCAGATGGTAAGTTTTTGTTTTTTCATGGGTTCTAAGGGTTATTTATCGTTAAAAAAGGAACGGTCATGGGATTTGCCAAGGATAGACTTCCCGATTGTGGCTAATAATTGATCGTCGTTGTCATGACGCGTGTACAGGACCATATCACGAACAATACGCTCTAAAGGGCTTGGTTGAATCAACCCTCGGGCTCCACAGGTGTGCACTGCGTGATCTACCGTTTGGGTTGCTAACTGCTCTACTTGGTAGCGTACCATATTGCCCAAGGATTTGGCTTCATCTATGGCATTGGAGTCCCATAATTTGGCAGCTTGATCCAACCACATGTTACCCGATTGTATATTCAGGGCCATTTTGGCTATACGGTGTTGCACAAAAGGATCGTCTTGCCGTTTTTGGGATGCTATGTGTTTTAGGGTGTATTCGTATGCAGCTTCAGCACCTCCTAAGAAAGTGGCAGCATATTGCGGAATCCATCGGGTTTGCCATTCGTCTAGCAAAAAATCCCCGGGTTTCCCAATCAGGTTTTCAAAAGGGATGAAGGTATTATCGAAATTTACCTTGTAACTCACAGATCCACGCATCCCAATGGGTTTCCACCAAGAATCATCGAAAGAAACAGAAGGATCGCTAAGGTCGCATCCTAACATAATGACGGTTTCTGGGGATGCTTCAGCATGACGTGCACCTCCAGAACCTTCGGTATTTACCAAGAGGATCGCCCAAGTGGCTCCAGGGGCACTGGAGCAAAACACTTTGGATCCATTAAGGACATACCCTTTATCGGTTTTGGTTAAGGTGGTACCAATACTTTTCTTCTGCCCAGGGGTTCTTAAAAGAGGTTCCCCGCTCCAGACGGTCCAAATGTCACCATGGTTTATCACTCCCGAAAACCATTTTTCCTTCTGAATATAGGAACCAAGATTGTCCAAAAGCATCAAAGCGTTGTTATGTCCTTCCCAGCAACGGGCAAAAGACATATCGGCTTTGGCGATTTCAGTAGTCATGGCCCATAACTTTCGGATGTTCTTTTTGTTGTTCCCCAAATCCATCCCACCAAATTCTTTGGAAACAGTGGGCGCATTGAGTCCAGCCTCGAAAAGTGCCTGGAAGTTTTCTTTAGCAAATGAATAGGACGAATCATAATGAGGAGCCCTTGACCGAAAGCCTTCGGTAAGAGTAGCTAGAATTGATGATCCGTCCTTGATTGCGGTTTTTATATCTTGATCCATAGGTATAGATTTAAACTTTGTAAAAGAATTCCCGGACAAAGCAGTCCCCGCGGGGATCGGCTTCTTCAAAACTTAAGTATCCGGCTATGATGAGAAGCCCTTTGTTTTCATTAATCGCAAAAAAGGCTTCCATGTCTTCCAATTTAAAATGGGCTTTAAAGGCCACGATGTCATTGCTTTCTGGGGTATAGGCGTGTGCGGTAACTTCCCCTTCGGGCCAAGGCTTTTGGTAAAAACTCTCTGTGGAGTTTTTTAGGGACATGCGAATGCCGCCTTCTTTTTCGAAAAGGGTAAATTCCTTTATTAGCCTTGCTTTATCGTAGGAATTGCGCCAAGTGCCTAAATAATAAGAGAGTTCGTCTGTATTTATTTTTTCTGCGGTTTTCATGTTTTTAGCCATTGGTTTTACAAAAGAATTCACGGGAGAAATAGTTCTTGCGCTTGCTACCATCGGTAAAGCTGTTATAGGATTGGATGACCATAACTCCGTATTTCATATTCCCTGCAATGCGGATGTTCATAAAAGGGAAATCGAACTGGCACATAAAACCTTCCACATAGGGTGAGCCTACATTGGAACTGAACACCTCACAGAGTGAACTACCCCAATCTTTTTCCCCGGCTTCCATCTTTCCATAGGCATGCAGTAGGAGATCGTCGCCTTCATAACTTATCAGGATACGGGCAATTTGTCCTGTCTTGGGGTTTACGTTGTTCCAAGTACCCAACAATTCGTCTGCATCTGAACCCCATTCGTGGTAAAATTCAGAAACCAAATCGTCTGTCTTGGTGTATTCTAAGTTGTTTTCTAGCATTTAATTTATTTTAAGATTTCGGGTTATATTTTCATTAAAGAGCATATCCTGTTCGGTCATATGCTTAAACTGTTGCGCTATTTGCAATCGCGCTATTTCCTTTCCATCTACCACTTTTATTTTGTGCAAATGGCAGTACTGAACCAAAGGAGTATTTCCGTTTGCGGAATACACATGGTCTATTACGATGCTTTTGGGGTTTAACTGGGAAAGGTTAAAAGGGATTTCCCCTCTCTTTTTCCCTAAAGGAGTAGCATGGATAATGATGTGAAAGTTGTTGGGGCTAAAATTTTTTAAGGCTACAAAGGGAAGTGCCAAGGATTTAGCGATAGTGGCTCCAGTTCCTTCGGTTCGGTTAACCAAGGTTATGTTTTTGTTTTTTCGTTTTAAAGCAGTGGCAATACTTCTTCCAGCACCTCCACAACCAAGAATGGCAATGGCTTTATCGGTCCAGCTATCCAGACTTTGTTCTAACGCTTCTATAGCCCCATGGGCATCGGTACTAAAGCCTCTCCAATCGGAACTACTTCGTACCATACCATTGCATGCTTTGGCATAGGCATTGGGTGCAATCTCTTTGTATTTTGAAGCAGAATATCCCAATTCCTTATAAGGGGCTACTACCGTAAGACCGTTTAAAGGGATAGGCAATACCGAAGGGGAATCCATGAGATCTTTTTTGAAGGAGAGGAAATCTTCTACCTGAAAAGGGAGATATAGGCACGGAAGCTTCATGTTTCTATAAGCCTCGTTGTGTAATTTTGGGGAAATGGATCCCAAAACGGGGTTTCCAACAATACCGAACAATTGCTTAATGGAATATGTGTGTGGAAAACCATAATCTTCTTGTAGTTGCTTTGGGGTAAAATACGGGCTGTTTAAATGATTGCTGGAAAAGGAGCAGGGGACTTCACACGATCCTAAAAAGGGAGCTAATACTTGCGACCATTCGGTTCCCGAACCGACACCATATACCGCTAAAGGAACTCGGTCTTGATACGAGTTCAACAAGTTCAACAACAAACAAAGTTCTTTGTTTTCAACATGTTCTAAAACGATCTTATACCTGTGGGCAGGTATTTTTATATACGTCTCTAATAAACTATTTAATCGGCTGGAATCCCCTTGTGTACCATACCAGGCAATCCTTCGTTTTTTCATTGGAATTTCCTGCAACAGGGCTTTGTCCAAATCCGAAGATGCTTCAAGTTCTATATAATCAAAATGCTTGGATGCTGCTTTCAGCAGTTGATGTCGTTCCGCCAAAGACCCTTCAAAATTTCCTCCAAATGTCTTACTCTTCAATACATAAACTGCGGGTACTGGAAAAGCACTTTCAGAAAACCCAATTTTGGGAATTAGGTCAGCCCGTATTTCCATTAAGTCGATATCGTACGGACAATCCTGCAACAATTTCAATTGTTGCTTTTGCTGAATAGAAGCTACGATGTCGACCTTGGAGCGCATATTATTTTTCTTTGCTGGTTATGGTGGTGATTAATTGTACTTCATCTATGCTGGGATTGTAACCCACGATGTATAGGTTTTCACTTCCCACGCGTTTGTTGATGTTGTAGGTGACGGCAGGACTCAATCCGTTGGAATATTGGTACAGACCCTCTAGGATTTCCTTGAAGCGGTCCCTATTCAATTCACGTCCTGCTTGCTTCAGACAATTCTCTGCCGTTAGCAAAAGGGAAAGCATGTCCAGTTGGTTGCGTTTCCAGTTTTGGGGCAGGTCATATTCTTTTTGAAGGGTTCTATACAATTGCATTCCGTCGAAGGATTGCTCCGAAACCCATGTAGGATAACCTACAAATACTTTTTCCCTAAGTGGGGGTGGAACCTTGTACATATTGATGCCCGAAACGCTTCCTGGCAACAGCAGATAGGGCATTTTGTTTTCTTTCGCTAAGGTTTGTGCCAAGACATTCCCTTGAACTCCCTGTCCAAGGAAAAAGACGACATCACCTTCGGATTTAATTTTGGAAGTGATGCTTTCTGAATCTAAGGGCAAAACCTCAGATTTTATCCCGTAGCGCTCTAAAGCGTACTCATGGATGGCACTGGCTATTTTTTTTCGGGTGGTATCATGATCGTGTAAAACAATCAACCGCTTGGTTTTTGCCGTGTGTTGTTGTTCCATAAAATCGACAAGGGCCAAACTCTGGGCAATCAAACTGGGATAGGTATAAAAAGTATGGCTGTTTTTTAAACCGTTGCTTACTTCGTCCTTCGAAAAGGGGAATAATCCAGGGATTTTTTGTTCGTTGAGGACTTTTTCGGTAGATGTATTCCCGAATCCCAACATAAAAAGGAACTCCTTGCCGTTGAAAGGTTCATTCTTTTTGATGAATACGGGCTCTAGCGTTCGGTTGTATATCCCTTGGGTAGCGTTGAACCTATCGCTATAGGCGGAAACCATCTGTTGTACAGCGTCGTTTTTGCTTCCGTTTTTTGCTTCGGGCAAGAGGATACCTACTTTAATGCTTGTATTGGTGATTCCCGACTGACTTTCGGAACCGATCACTTTTAGATACTCGATGAGGTTGTCCATATCGGTTCGGGTCATGCTGTATCGAGGCATGGTACTGTGGAGTACATTCCCGACAGGGTCTACGCCTGTGGCAATTACTTTTCGGAGGGATCGTTCGTTGTAAGGGGGGCGGGTACTCCCATCCTGGTGTTTGCCTCCATAGCTTTTGGTGAGTTCGGCCCAGGTAATGTTGGAAGGAACAATACCCCCTTCGGGATTACCCGTTCCTTGGGCATTATGGCAATTAATACATGCCATGACCGTAGCAGGAACCTCTACACCAGACATCTGGGCAACGACCTTAATATCGGTAACCCCTATCCCTTGGGTATAAACATCCTTTCCTGCTTGTTGTTCTTGTGTAAGCTCCTGAAACCAATCGATTACAGTGGGTTTCGTGGCGGCGATCAATACAAAGGAAAACAGGAAAATAAAATACGATTTATTAATCCGGTTCATTTAAAAAGTTATTGATCGTTCGAATCGTTTATTACGCTGTCAATCTGTGCAATAATATCGTTGATGGAGGCCATCCCATTTACCTTTTTCCAAAGTTTGGTGGATACGTTACCAACCAAGAAAATAGCATCATGGGCTTCCCGATTTTCTACATATTTCCCCAATTTCTTCAAAGCCAATTCTATGTTTTCCTTTTTCCCGGTCATAAAATACCACCCGTCTTTTGCACCGTACTTTTGGGCATAGTCCTCTAAGATGGATTGATTGTCGGTCTCATGATCCACGGTAAGGGAAATGATGTGTACCTTTTCTCCCATTTGATCCCCCAAATATTTCTGAATTTGTTCCAGATTGGAGCTCATGACAGGGCAGATGCCCGTGCATTCGGAGAAAAAGGGATTGATGATGACCACCTTATCCTTCATTAAATCTGCATACAACCGCATGGTTTCACCATGCTGATTAATGAGCTCTACATTGGTAAAATAATTTTCATCGGGATTGGAGGTAGTCGCTGTGGTTTTTTTGCCTGCCTTTGCTGCCGAATTGGTAGAAGACTTAAAAAAACCATTTAGGGTTTTTGCCAATTCTTGCGGATCGGCCAAGCCGTTGGTGCGTACCCAATCGCCCTTTGTTTCGTCTCCTAATAGGATGATAGGAGCATGCTCTTCTTTTAGGGCCGTGTATACCTCCAGCTTTTTAAGCAATCCGTCTATATCTTCTTTAGATCCTGTAAGTAATGTCCAATCCTTTCCCGCTTCAAATTTTTCGCTCCAAGCCAAGAGTCGTTCAGGAGTATCCGTTATGGGATCGATGCTAATGGTTAGCATAACCAATTCGGAACTCTCCACCTTGTCTTTCATTAATTTTTTAAGACTTACAAAGTTGGCGCCCATGGGCGGACAAATGGTTTTACAACTGGTAAAGATGAAATTTAAGGCAACCTTTTTTCCTTTTATGAGGTCGTAGAAATGTTCCTGTTCCCCAAATTGATTGAGCAGTGCAACATTAGGCACATTATTCATGGTTCCCATGGAAAAATGACTCATTTCGGCTTTGGGTGCCTCTTTGGTAGCACAACAAGCACCTCCTTTTTTATGGGCTTTGCTTTCTTGTGAAAATACATTTTGTACTCCTATAAGAAGCAAGGCTATTAGGGTGATTTTTAGAGCTTTCATACGAATTGAGTTTTGGTTGAATATTATTTTATTGGGTGGCAAAAAGTGTTAGGAATTGTGGGTTGTTGTAAGTGAGCCCTCGGGATTGGCATTCAACATATACATAGTGCAATCCTTCTTCTTCAAATTTTACATGGGCTTTATACACTCCTTTGGTATCGGACTCTGTAACCTTTATTTGGGATTTCCCCCTTCCTGCACTATTCATGGTCATAAGTCGAACATCCTTAAGCTCGGGGACGAGTTCACGGGTTTTTAGATCGGTAAGTTCCAAGGTGATAGCAACTTCTTCCCCTACTTTGGGTGGATTGCTAACCGAAACATAGTTTATGGAAAGCGCACCCAAGGTGTTTTGAAGTCGTTTCAGCTCCATTTCTTCATTGCGAAGCACCGTTACGGGAAAGCATTCCATGAAAGTGGGTACGTCTAGAAAAACACTCACATCGTATTCCCCTGGGGTACGTAACTGAACCGTGGTTTCATAAACCCCTAATGAAACCTCTTCAATACTTTTATCGATAACTTCAACCGCTTTGGGTTTCCTTCCATAGGTGTTGAACTGCCCACTGGGAGCAGCCATCCCTTCAGAATAGTAGTAAACCGCCTTGTCCAAATAGTTAGAAACAAGCACAGCATTGGCGCCTGGAGCCTGTACAATACCCGTTGCTCCTACTTTAGGTGAACTTTTTCCAGGGGGGTTTTGACCTCCCGTAAAGTCTATGAGGGGGACTTCTTTGCCTTCAAAGCCAATAACATCCAAGGGGATCATCCAGATAACATCACTTCCCAAATGCCTTACATAGGCCAATTCGTCCGAAAAGCTAACTTCATCGGGACGGTCTTCTACATCGGCAGATTGTACAATAATGTTAGTGGCCGTGTCGAAAATATGCAATCGATTTGTTTCTGGGTTGATTAGAAATCCAAGTCGGCCATCAGGTGTGATTTTTACTTTGTTCACTCCCGTTTCTGAACTGAATTCAATAAAAGGGTGATTTGTTTTTCCGTCGATTACCGTAACGTGTCCACTTAGCTTATTAACCACATAAAGGGCATTGGCTATGTCCGAATACGCCATGGAAAGAGGTGCATCCCTCAAGGAAATATCTTTTTCCTTTTCTAAATTTTGAATGTCGATAACAGAAACTGTCCCGCTGTTTTGGTTGGAAACATACATGTATTGGTTATCCTTTCCTTCAACGATATCGTGATGGCCTGAACCCGTTAGGATGGTTTTTACCAATTTATGTTCTTCGGTATCGATAACAGCAACCCCCGAAGTGGCTTCAAACTTACCGGGGAGGTCGTAACCCACCCATAAATAACGCCCATCTTCTTGCAATACCATTTCCTTGGGTTGTCCAGGGATGGAAACATTGTATTCGTTTTCCATTTTGGAAGTACTTACGAATGCAACTTGATTAACTTCGGGCATGGATACATAAACAATGGTTTGATCTTCGCTCACCACCCAATCGTAGCCCGTTGCAGGCAATTGTATTTGGGTTAATAACTGCGAACCACCGAAGCTGAACAACGGATCTACCACGTTTATGGTGTTATCGTCGTTTAGGGTGATCACATAGTATACGTTTAAATCCAGTTCTGGTCGGGTTAATAAATTGCCTTCTATATACGACACGATTTTACGGCCGCATGAGGCACTGGGGTCCTTACTTATCTTGTCCATCCAAGCGGCTGGGAAAGCTCCCGTAAGGGGTTTCCCTGTAATGGTATCGGAGATTTTGAATTGAAACTTTACGATGTCACCCTCCCTAAATTCATCCGCAGGCTTATCTTCCTGAAGATGTGTCATGGAGAAATCCAACCGAATTCCTTCCTTTACCCTGGATTGGATATAGGCTTCCTGTCCTATCCCCAGTAAAGGGAATAGGAACAAGAAGCATAGTGCTGTAAAGACATATTTTGGGCTATAAACGAAACTCATGGGGAAACTTTTTTTAGTTATCGTTAGTCTGAGCTTCTACACGCCCTGGCTTTATACCGGGTCCTAGAACAGGTGTAGTATTTACCGATGGAGCGGGTACAAAGGATTTAGCTTCCTCGGATATTTTATCCAAAGTTGCCTTGTCTCCCTTTAAAAGGGCTCCGTTGGAAGAAGTAACAGTAAAACCATTATTCAATCTAGAACTTTTTAAACCATCAAACTCCCAGGTACCATCCTTATTAACTGGCTGTTTCACCGTTTTTCCACCGTAGGTAAGTGTTACATGTTCGGCATATCTACCATCTGGATTTACAGTAGCGATCCCACTTATAGAGGTTTTACGCCCCGTATCTTCCACGGAACTCACATAAAGCTCATCTGCACTGCCATCCCTTACCTGTACAAGCCCCCAAATTCCGCCTTGGAAACTTAGGTTTACCATACTACCGTAGAGATAATCTCCTACGATACCACCTTTACCTCCGGCACTTTCAATTAATAGATCGAAACTGTTTAAGGGTCCAACCTGATCCCTAAACCCAAACCATTGGGATTTGGAATTATGCCCCAACTTGGTCGAATTATGTGTGTAAGGCTCTTCTTGCCAAACGTGTCCGTGCAAATTGAAGGTTTCGGAATTTCCAATACCTCCTGGGTGTACCAATCGAACGCGCATGGGATCACCCGCCCTAACTGTAAAGAGTGGTGTTTCTGGCGGAATACCATCGTTGATGCTGTCGGTAGTAATACCCGCGATGTCATATAAATTGAAATCGGTTGTCAACGTAGGCAAACGATTGGCCAAAGGTTCCGATTTGTAATTTACTGCATACGATATTTGGGAAAATTGTTGGTTGTTATACGAATAGGTAGTATCTGAAGCCACAACCAAGTTATCCTGTACCTGATACACCAATTCTTGAAATAGGAAGTTGCCTTTGGAATCGTATACTTTAGCGGAATGCGTGGAGTTTTCATCTTGTACCCAAGAAGATCCTTCAGGCTCAATAATTAGAGCCCCGAAAAGTCCTTTTACGTATTGTTCCATAGGGTCGGGAGCAGATAGCACTACAGAACCGTATTCTACGGGAACAGGAACATTATTTTCCCACTTACCGGCATACCATTCATAGGTTCTACTACTTCCAATGGGAACTGTTTGAACAGCGTTATTTCCAACATTGGCCCCGTCGTTTTGGCTTACATCATAAGACAACAATTCGGTATGCAACGCTACATCGGAAGAAGCATATAAATTAACCGATTCCCCTCCATTTCCATTATTGCTTTTGTAATTATAGGTTCCTTGCGAACTTAAGGGACCTGTAACAAATCCAGGGGTTATTTGGTTGCTTAGATTTACAACCACACACTCCCCAGCACTGGCACGTAACAACAGCGGTTCTTGCTTCCAAGTCCCGTTTTTGAAATCGTTCAACTGGTCGGACTCTATAAATACAAGCGCATCGAATTCTACATTTCCAAATCGCTTGTTGTAATAAAGCGCCCCTGTGGTTCCAGGATTATTGGAATCGAACTGATCGATGGATATTGCTGTGACGTCGTAGGTTCGCTTCTGCGCATTTTCTGGACACCCACAATTTTTTTCAGGAGCCCCACCCCCAGTACTTGAAATATCGTTGTTGGGTAGTGGAACCAAGTTGGATTGGGCATCGCTATAGGTACGCATAAGCCCCCATAACCCTGCAGTTCTTCCTAAAACATCCGAACTGGCCTGATACAGATAGTCTGTAGTGTTGGCATTGGTTGTTGGGAACTTAAAGTTCATTTCAAAGTGTTCGGAAAGTCCCATATTTTGGGTAGAGCGAAGCCCTGATTCTTTATTGGAAGGTTCGAAGAACCAACGAACACCGTGTACATTGAAAAAGTGCGAAGTAACATGCGCCCCTACCAAGGTCCGGATCTGGATACTATCATTTTCATACGCCCTAAACAGTGGCGTGTATGGATCCCCAGGTCCCATGTCGGGCCCTAAGGGATTCACAGGGAATTTAAAATCGTTGGAGGAAGAAATATTTCCACCAGGCGTAGGCTGGCTATTCCAAGTAGGATCCGGTCGATTGGTCATGGATTGCCATGCATACGCCAAATTTCCACCAACACTGTTTGGATCCTGATTTCCTGCTGCATCTACCACCCGCAATGGAATGGGCTCATTTCTATAGTTCATGGAATAGGTTCCACGACCCCCAAAGGAAACCAACTCGGGATAGGTAAAGTTGGAAAGGGCGTTATTTGGATCCATCCAACCCGTGTAATTGTCTACGGCCTCAAGGAAAGCATCTTTTGCCGCTCCTGAATAATCTTCTGGGAATTCAGGATAAGGATCCAATGTCCCTATACTTTCGGGCAAATAGGCCTGTTGGGTATCTTGGAATTCCAACATGAATTCGCGATAGCTGCTTTTTTCGTTTTTGGTAACTATATTGGCTTGCCAACCTGTGGGTCCACCATCACTTACTGTCATGGTTTGACCGTTTACCGTAACAGGTCGGGTCACTCCATTGGTTGCAGAACTTAACTGAACCCCAGTAGTGGGATCGTACCAGGTAGACTCTGCAGGCTCAACCAATAAACCAGCATAGAGCCCTATTTGTTGATGGGTGGATGGACTAAAGTGATCGTGGGTAAACACGGTTCGTAATGTACGGTCTTTCCCTCTGTTGTTAAGTAATGAGTCCGCATACCATCTTTGAATGGTGGTTTGCGCCCCGCTCCAGTCCTGTCCGGCAGGTGCATTCCCCCAAATAGGGTTGGGTCCGTGTGGAACCAATAAGGTATCGTTAACGGCATATCCATCGATAGCTGTGATGGGTTTCCCCGGTTGGTATTCATAGGTATAGCGAACACCGCCCTCATTAATACCGTCGATTCGTTCCCGCACCAAGTCGGGGGCATAGGTTCCATCTTCATAGTTGAAACCATTTGCGGCACCATCGGATGAGGTTACGTCGAACTTCACCAAGTGAATATGTTGGCCAATAATGTCTGTGGGCGTTCGTACCTGAAAATCGTCCAATTCGTAATATTCGGGTACCAGATTGGTATGCCAAAACTCGACATACTCGTTGGTACTTGCCCTAAAGAAGAAAGGCTCAGGAGGACGAATCCCCTCCATGTTGGATGCCACATCCCCCCAAAGGGATATGATGCGTTGTTGTGGATAATGCCATCCCTTTTTGTTGAGGACCACATCCAACTGAATGTTGGCAGCTTTATACGTTCTTTTTACCCCAACAGCATTACCAGCAAGATCTACGGCTGGATCTGCATAGGGAGCTCCTGCTACAGGAGGCCTTCCATTCAATACAAATACACCCGCATCCCCTTCGGGAGTTAAGGTAAGGTGCTCACGAATGGCGTGAGTATCCATGGCTACTTTTTCAACTGCGGTACCTTCATGAGGTAATTCTATTACTTGAATCGAATCTACAATTTTGGTCCAGTCGTAAGGGGTTTCCCTGCTGAATGGAACTTTGGCATCGTAAACCACACTTCTGGGAAGTCCTCCATCCAACGCTCCCTGTCCGGTTACGTTTCCATCTTCATCATAGATAGTTCCGTGGGCAAAATCCATAGGAGGATGCGGAGGTCTACTTCCAGCAACACCCGGAATATAAAATGGGAATCCAGGGTTTCTGGAAAGATCGTCTACGACAACTTCGCCATCTTCAATATGTACTTGGGAGGGCACAGGTGCCATTGCCATTTTAGGGATGGGGACCAACCCCGGGATGGCAGTTCCTGCTGCTATTTCTCCATCAGGCAACGCTCTTGAACCCGCAACGGCTACTCCGTTATCGTCCAATTCCGTTCCTAATTCCAAAACGTCATGGACCCGCCAAAGACTCCACATTCCTTGAGCAAAGTGAGGATAGAAGTGACAGTGGAATATCTGGTCCCCTACCGTTTTGTTTAGGTTTCCACTTCCATTGTATACAATTTCCAAGGTATAGGAAGAACCTGGGTTAATGGCTTGACTATCCAAATAGTGACCTTCATCGCTATTGGGAGAGTGCAACCATTGGTGGGCATGCTGGTGATGTACGTGTGTAATCCCAGCACCCGCATGGGTAATTCGGAATTTTACATGATCGTTCATGTAACTGTGGTATACATTGGAAGGATCGTCTGGGTAGAGTACTTTAGTTGCCTTCGGTGCTTTCTCAGGAGTTAATGAACTATCTACACCCGAAGGATTGGATAGGTATAAAAATTGATTTTGTTGTGTTTCGTTGGCTTCCTGTACGGAGGCAGAATTGGCTGGGACGTCAACAACAGTAGCTGGATCCCCAACGGCCCAGGAGCTTAAAAAGAACTCTTCGTAAGCACAATCGTCGCAGTCGGCCATGGGTCCAACACCAATTCGGTTGGCATAGATTTCGGCACCAATACCGCCTGATCCGTAGTTAATGGAAAAATTGTCCAATCCCGTTTTCAAGACATCGTTCATACTCGAAACCACATCTACACCACGTACATTTATGGTGTCGCTAGTAGTATCGAAAAATACGGGGAATGCCTGTACGGTCCATGGCGATTCATGGTAGTGAATTCCAAATTCGCGGTATGGATTTCTTCTGTTGGGAGAAGCCGGCACGGGATCAAAGGAGGGGCTATCACTGGTAAAATTCCCTCTGTTGGGTCCTGTAATGATAGCAGTTAGGTCTGTATAGATTAGTCGTCGTTCGGTAGGACTTATTTGGTCATACATTCGTATGATGGGTTTTCCATCGGAGAATGTAGCGTCGTAGTCTATAATTGGATAGACATTTTCGGCTTCATATATATTGGGCATATCTCCCTTTTCAATCCGGGTAATGGCATCACCTGAATTTATGTCCATTTGCTCATAATATTGAATGGCTTGATCCAATTCGTCTTCAGTTACCTGACTTCGGTACCATTCGGCTCCTTGGGGCTGTACATTAAGGGTTCCAAACAATCCGTTGGTTAACTGCCCACCAGGTAATCCTTTTTGAGCAACGGTTGCTCCTGTGCTGTAGAGCATAAATACCCCTTCTTCGGGTACGCGTAAGGTATAGGTAATGGTTCCTCCTGGATTCACCAAACTGGAAGGGTTGGTGCCAGAATAACTACCGTCATCCATAATGCTGTTTACCATTTCGGTACCCAGGATGTGTACTCCTGCAGCACGCGTATTGGGATAGATGGAATTGGCCTGTTGTTGCGTTACCGTAGCTGGTTCGTTGGTATTATAGGCATCTACTATGGCCGTATCGTCTGGAGGTGCCAGAAGATTGGTAAAAGTAATCTTCAGGATATTACCTTTATTGGCCCTGAGGACAATAGGTCTGGGACGTTTTCCATCCCGTAAACGGACATTCCCCAACAAATTATCAGGAATTGGCTGGGTATTATCGATAGCAGTGTCCAAATCACTTAGTAAGGCAAACACCATACCTGTGGGTTGTGCTGCTCCCAGCCTGTTATACATGAAGGGTTGATCGATCGCCGCCATCTCCACATACACTATGTCTCCGTCTTGGGCGTTAAGGGTCGTTCCTATTGCTAGTAAAAAAAAGGCAATAGATAGCTTTCTGAAAGAATTGATTAGTTTGGTCGGAACTTTCATGGTTCAGTTATTTAAAAAAAGGTTAGCGCGCGGACACAGAATCCGTACTAGGGGAAATGTTAATAATCTGCTGGGGAGCTATAAAGGTATTTTGGAGAGGGGGTAACCTCAATACGTATTAATACGTAATCTAAGTTACTGCTTTTAACGAAAAAATAAAACCTAACAAGGTAAATTTGAGTTAGTTATGAGCTTTTTTGATGGGCTAAATACTACAAAAAAGCACGTTAGCCAGCTAAAGTAAAGGGGGGAGCAAAAATTCTGTTTGTAAAATTGACAGATTAAAAAACACCGAAAATTTTTTCAGGGTTTTTCAGAATTATATTTATCCCTTATTCGGATTGTGGTAAAAGCGTAAAAAACAAACCGTTTAGAAAGCAAAAAGAGTTAAAACACACTCAGAAAGATCCATCTGTCGCAAAAAAGCAAAACGGTTTTCCCTTCACCATACTTTTGAGGCATCAATTTAAAACTAAACGATTATGAGAATGCCTTTTACAGAATTTATACTAAGCGGAGATGTAAAGTTTATCGTTACCTACGTCATTTTTAGTGCGGTAGCCTTTTACCACTTTTTCAAAAAAGTACAAGCCAGAAAGAATAGTGAAAGCTTGGATGCAGTTCAGAAGCACAACAAAAAAATAACCGTGGCAGGGGGATGGATACTTACGCTAAGTGGATTCTCCTTGCTCTTGGGACTCATGCATAGTTTCTACTTTATTGGTAAAGCAGGAGGAGTTGCTCCACATCTTATTTTTCAAGGGGTATCCAATGCTTTGATCACCCTGGTTTTTGGTATGGTCCTTTTTATGGTTTCCAGATTACTTAAAGGTGTCTATAATGTGCAACCCCAAAAAACTGTAGCCTAATGACATCCCTATTAAAAATAGTCCTAGCGATTTTTATAAGCAATACATGTTTTTCCCAATCTCCCCAGAATGGGGATCAATTGCGGCAAGATGGAAAACTAATGGCTGCTATCGAAGCATATAAAGAGGTTTATAAAGCAACCCCAAAGAAGTATAAGAACACCTATAACTTGGCATGTGCGTATGCACTAACAGGACAAAAGGACAGTGCCTATTATTATTTGGAGATCGCATTAAAGGATGATACTTCTTTATGGGCATTGGCCGATCCCGATTTGTATGCCCTAAGGCAGGATCCTCGCTGGCCCCAATTGGAAAATGGGCAGATGGAGCGATTTGAAGAAGACCACGGAAAAATCGAACAGAAAGCCTATGCTAAGGAATTGTTGGGTTTAATTGCAAGGGATCAAGCCTTGGATTATTATATAGACCAAGCAAAAGCTCATTATATGAAGGAAGGGGAAATTCCACAATGGTATTACCCTATTCAGCAATACAAAGAGCAAATAAACGAAGGTAAATACGATCGTATGGAACAACTCTTAAAAACCCATGGGTGGCCCAAATACTCCGAAGTAGGTAAATTAGCTGCTGATGCTCCTTTGTTGATTATTAATCACCATGAGGATGACTCTGTAAGGAAAAAATACCTGAAACAAATAAAACAGTCTTGCTTGGATGGGGAAGGAAGTTGTATGGAGTATGCCAAAATACAAGATCGGGTTTTGGTAAATGATAACCAACCACAAATCTATGGAATGCAATTTCGCTATAATAATGAACGCAAGCTGGAACCTTTTCCAGTAATCGATCCTGAATATGTTGACAAACGCAGAAAAGAGATTGGTCTGGAACCTTTAGGGGAGTATTTAAAACGGAAAATAAATTATGAGTGGATAGTAACACAGAAAGAATAAACAGTAGCCTCTTCATTGAGGCTTTTTTTTTAATACACATTTTTTAGGGGGTAACAAAAATTACAAAGGGACTCTTTAGGGTAGAATCGATTCATTATAGGCGGAATCCGAAAAGCCTGAAAAGAGTAAGAACCTAATTTAAACAGTGTATTATGAAAAAAATTCACATACTGTATTTATTCCTATTCATAGGGGTTTATACCATGAATGCCCAAGCACTTAAGCCTATAGCCCGTATGGTGGAAAACGCCAAAACACTTCAGGCGGATTTTAAGGATGTTCAAGGGATCATACAAGCAACAAACAGCAGAAGCTTGTCTGAAATTAGGGATGTATCCAAGGTTACTTTTTTTGATTATAACACCGATTATTTTCAAAGGGAGTTTGCCCAAGATGCTTCCCAGTCCATTTCTTTAAACCTTCCCATGGGAACTACAACCTATCGTTTGGATTTGGTGGAAGCCCCAGCTACATTTTACGATTATGTAGTTAGTACCAGTTCGGGAACCACAAGGGCTTCGAATACGACGGCCAAACACTATCGGGGAGTTGTAAGGGGATTGGAAAACGAAAGTTTGGTATCCCTTAGCTTTTTTGACAACCAGCTAATGGGAGTGGTCTCTATTAATGGGGTTGGAAACATAACCATAGGGAAACTCAAGAATAGCAATGTACATATCGTTTACGCAGATGACAATGTAAATAGCCTACCCGAATATGAATGTGATACCCCGGATGATGGGGAAGGGTTACCCTATAAGGCCGAAGATCTGTTTCAATCCAATGCCAACCGATCGGTTGTAAAATGTGTAAAACTGTATTTTGAGACGGAAGTCGATATGTTTACCCAATTAGGGAGTGTAGCCAATGTAGAGAACTATGTAATAGGGGTTTTTAACAACGTGGCTACTTTATACCAAAACGATGGGGTGACGACGGAGATTTCTGAAATAAATATTTGGGATACCACAGATCCGTATACCGCTACAGGGACAGCAGCATTATTAGCTCAATTTCAAGCCAATACAGGCGCCTTTAACGGAGACTTAGGGCAACTGCTTACTTTCCGTAATGTAGGTGGCGGAAGAGCTGCTGGGTTTGCAGGTCTTTGTAACCCAAATACCGATTTAAGTTTATCTGTTTCAGGAAATATGTCGGCCACCTACCCAGACGTACCTGCTTATAGCTTTACCGTACATGTAGTAGCTCATGAGTTTGGACACCTTTTTGGTTCCCGTCATACCCATGCTTGTGTATGGAATGGGGACAATACAGCCATCGATGGTTGTGCGGGAGGAACAGAGGGAACTTGCCCCGTTCCGCCAATTCCCCCAGGAGGAGGAACCATTATGAGTTACTGCCACATTCAAAGTGTTGGGGTTAATTTTAATTTAGGATTTGGCCCTCAGCCAGGAAACCTTATTAGAAACAATGTAGAGAATGCTGCATGCCTGGATGCTTGTTGTCCCTTTATTGAAATGGTACGCCTTTGGGATGATTCCTACCAAAATCCATCAGGACCTAGCGATGATAATTATACCGACTACACACAGGAAGACTGTATCCCTATTTTTGAAACCGAGTTTCAGCAGATCAATATCGAATCTTCCGAAGAAAATGTATACCTAGCGCTTTTCGTAGACTTAAATGGAGATGGCGATTTTTGCGATGACGATGAAGAACGTTACAATGCCTTCGATGCCAGTGGTAGTACAGGGGTAAGCTTTGTGGGACTAATTAATGATGGTACTGTAGTTGGGGGCGAAACCGTACGGGTGGTAACCAGTGACAGCCCCATTACCTGTGATGCTATCCCTGAATGTGGAGAAGTAGAAGATTATCGACTATGCCCTCCTTGCGATGCATCTGCAGAAGGCTGTATGGACTTTAATTGTGAGCAGAACACAGATCTTATGGGAACTCCTTGTGATGCCGTATGCCACCCTAATTTATTAGATGGTTGGGGCGGATTTAATATTGATGGAGTTGCTTATAGAAATGACGACAGTATAGACGGTCCAGACGATTATTACTTATTTATCGATGACGGACCATGTAGTAATGGAGGCTCTTTTGTGTTCAACCACGATGATTTTGCTGGCGATTGGACTGAAAGAGGAAGCTGTATCTGTTTCGATTTGAATGCATTCCATGTTGGAAGTACCATTTCAGGTTCCAGTAGTTTGAGAATTGGTAATGGAGTAGATAATTGTACTTCGAACATTACCGCAACATTTGTGTTGGATAACCCAATAAGTGTTGCAGATGGCTGGGTAAATATTTGTGCTCCCATAGATGTTTCTGAAGGAGGAACTTTGCCAGGGAATGATGTAGGTCATTGGGAAATCAATACAGGATCTGCAGCCGATTGGGATGCCCTTATTCAAAATGTACAATCCCTCATATTTTATGTTGATGTAGACAGCGGAAACGAACAATGGGGATTGGATAATATTTGTTTCGATGACTGTGTGGATTGTGACGAGTTCGATTCTGCCGATTTTGCAGTAACTCAAATTTGTAGTAGCGAAGGGGTTACTATTTCTGTGGATGGGTTCGAATTGTACGATGATCTAGATGCTACCCACGAATGGTATATCGTTTCCAGTCCAAATCAAGGAGCTGGACCATACACACCAGTTACCAGTACCACTACTACAGGACCTGGACCTCATGTGTTGGCAACGAACCTTCCGGACGAATTGTACTATACCGTTTTCCATAAGGTAATTACCGAAGATTGTGGAGAAATCTGTTTCGCTATAGAAGTTTGGTGTAACAGAGGGGCAAGCAGAAACAGAGCCGCCGAAGTAGATTGTTGTCTTATCTTCGAGCACTGGCCTAATGGTCCAGGGGAGCCTGGTGAATTCACGGCAGAATTCAACCACGAAATAACTTTGGATAACATTATCAATGCTGTGCCATTAAACGATTACTCCGGTAATCCAAGTGTGGTACACGAATGGTACCTGTACTCTAGAGAAGACTTGAACTCTGGTGACTTTACGTTTATTACCATGCAAACTGGAGTGAATTTCAGCTGGGGAACTGCCCAAGAAGGAATTTACTACTTCTTACTGCATAAAGTAAAGAGCGATTGTGGCGAAGTGTGCTACATGCGAGCTATTTATAAGAGTAGATCGCCCGAAGGACCCAGTAGGGAAGAATGTGAAATCTGTGGACCTATAGACTGTAGCTTTATAGACGATCCTAATCCGGATTGTGAAGTGAGTCAGCCTATCAATTTACAATTAACTGGAAACGTCCTATCATGGGATCCTGTCCCAGGAGCCGTAGAATATGTCGTGGAGAATTCCCCGATATGGCCCATCGATTGTAGATGTGATAATCCAATGTCCCTAGTGCCTATAGAAACTACTGCAACAAGCGTTACGTTGCCATTGGGTGAAAACAATTGTTTTGTACTTCAAGTGAGGGCTCGATGTGCAGACGGGACTACTTCACAACCTTCCGATTGGATTTGTGTAGGTGGAAGAGGAGGCCATGGAGATGGAAAAGGCCTTACCGCTTCCATTACTCCTAACCCAACCCACGGGGAAATGACCTTCCATGTCATGACACATGATGTGAAGGATGTTGCGATAGAGGTGTATAACTTCTATGGTGTAAAAGTGAAGACTTTTACAGCGCGTACTTCGGCAGACACCGTATCCTCTATTTCTTGGGATGGTGCCTACTTGCAAAAAGGTGTATACTTTGTGAAGTTTAAAACAGATACCGAGACCATAACGCAACGCGTTATTGTTCATTAATGGTAAAGTTTCTTCCATTAAGGAAGATTTAGACCCAAAGCACCCCGATTTTCGGGGTGCTTTTTTTATGGAACAACCATAAAAAACCACAGGTAAAATACGGGGAGATTATGGAGGTTATGCCTAGGTGTAACTATCTGTAGTTCAGATAGATTTGTATTGTTAAATAGAATCATTTAAAAAATAAAGTTATGCCACATTATGCACAAGGAACCACAGGATGGACCAAGTTAAGCGGATACCAAGCTCTTTGGGATCCCAAAATCGATCTAGGAAAGTTTTATTTCACAACATTTAGGGGAGAGCGTGAAGAAACCCCATATATGACAGCAGAGAATTTTGCTCGGGTTATCGATATCCTTAGAAATGAGACCCCTGTATACGGTAATTCAAGTACAGGCTCAGTAACTACCCAAGGAGAAGATATAGGAGAAGAAGAAAGCTAAAAAACCAACCAAGAATACATAGGTGTATTCGCTATAAGGCAAGCCTCAAATTTTTGGGGCTTGCTTTTTTTTATCTGAAAATTCAGCGTTATATTTACAGGGAAATAACGAAATCGTGGTATCGATACAAGAAGCCATACAAATTATTGAGAAAGCAGTTGCCCCAACCCAACATTTGGAAGTGAGGAATGTAACGGATGCCAAAGGCTATGTGTTGAGTGAATCCGTTGCATCGCCGATACACATGCCTCCTTTTCGACAGTCGGCCATGGATGGTTATGCCTTGAATTTGCACAATTCCAAAGAGTATAAGCTTGTTGGGGAAGTCAAGGCAGGGGATGCCCATCACCCCGAACTCAACAAAGGCGAAGCAGTTCGAATTTTTACGGGAGCTGCAGTACCTGACACTGCCAATGCAGTGGTTATGCAAGAGAAGGTTACCGCTAATGAAATAACTATCCAGATAGAAGGAACTATAGCTGTAGAAGCAAACATACGACCCTTGGGGGAGCAGGTACTAAAAGATGCCATCGCCTTAAAAAAGGGAACCGTTTTAACCCCTGCAGCCATTGGTTTTTTAACCTCTTTGGGGATTACTCAAGTACAGGTGTACCAAAAACCAACCCTAACCATAGTTACTACAGGGAATGAACTTATAGAGGCAGGAAATTCATTGCAGTATGGCCAAATCTATGAAAGCAATACAGCCATGCTGCATGCCGCATTGCAAAGCACAGGATATCACGAAGTGACCATAGCAAAAGTGGCTGATGATTACCAAAAAACATTTGAGTTGCTGAAAGCTACTATAGCCACAAATGATGTGGTCATCATTACAGGTGGAATTTCTGTGGGGGATTACGATTTTGTTGGAAAGGCATTGCTCGAAATAGGGGTCGATTCCCTGTTCTACAAAGTGAAACAAAAACCCGGAAAACCCCTTTTCTTCGGAAAAAAGGAAGACACCCTTGTTTTTGCACTCCCAGGAAACCCAGCCGCAGCCCTAACCTGTTTTCATATTTATGTACATAGAGCACTACAAAGACTGTCTGGGAACATAGGTTTTTCCCTTACAAAAACCCAAGAAAGACTGGCTTCTCCATTCACCAAGAAAGGGGATCGACCGCAATTTTTAAAAGCCATCTATGATGATGGTGAGGTTTCCATTCTAGATGGACAAAGCTCGGCCATGCTACAAACATTTGCCTTGTCTAATGCCTTGGTTTTTGCTGCTACAGAAGTGGTTGAAATGAAAAAAGGAGACCTTGTTGAAGTGATACATTTATCAAAATAAAATAGTATGGGGTTTAAAATTAGAAGTAGGATTTGGATCGAAGTAGATGAACATGTGTTCCTAGGGGAAGGCAGGGTTCGGTTACTAAAAGCAATTGAAGAGACTGGCTCCCTTTCCAAGGCAGCGAAACAGTTACAGATGTCCTATAAAAAGGCGTGGAAACTTATCGATTCCGTTAACAAATCGACCGAAAAGCCAGTGATTATTACAAGCATTGGTGGAAAGAACGGAGGAGGGGCCGAGTTAACCCCTTATGGAAAATCACTCATTACTACTTTCGAAGACATTAACCACGGGTGTTGGAAATACCTGGATACCCAACTGGAGAAACTAGAAAACCTATGATTGATGACTTAGTAGCCATATGGCCCTTTTTGGTGATCCTTCCCATTGTAGCCTTCCTCTATGCAAGTGTAGGCCATGGTGGGGCAAGTGGCTATTTGGCACTCATGGCTATTTTTTCCTTTACCCCCGAAGTAATGAAACCTACAGCACTGCTGCTCAATCTATTTGTAGCGGCTATTGCTTTTTTCCATTACTATAGGGCAGGGTATTTTAACGCAAAACTGTTCTTCTCTTTTGCCATTGCCTCCGTACCCATGGCTTTTTTAGGGGGCTTGGTAGAGGTAGATGCCTCCATTTATAAGAAGATACTAGCCATCCTGCTCATTTTCGCCATCCTAAAAATGCTCAATGTTTTTGGCAAGGAAGGCACTTTTATACGCAAAGTAAAAGTTTGGCAGGGACTTTTGGTAGGAGCTATTATTGGTTTCTTTTCTGGCCTTATAGGTATTGGAGGAGGCATCATTTTAAGCCCTGTGATTTTGTTGCTGCATTGGGGTAAAATGAAGGAAGCCGCAGCTGTTTCTGCCTTGTTTATTTGGGTGAATTCGGGCGCAGGTCTAGCAGGACAATTGAGCAATGGAGTACAACTCTCTTCACTGTCTTTCACTTTAGTAGGAATAGCGGTTTTTGGGGGCTTTTTTGGGAGCTATGTGGGAAGTAAAAAATTGAACAATAAACACCTAAGGCATCTATTGGCTGTTGTGCTCGTAGTTGCCTGCTATAAATTGATTATTACCTAATGAAGGGGAAAGATCACATAACAGGGATCATCCTTGCTGGAGGGAAAAGCTCACGAATGGGGCAGGATAAGGCATTGCTATCATTTAAGGGTAAACCGTTTATAGAATATGCTATTAATGCTCTACAACCCTTAGCCTCCCAAATCGTAATTGTTAGCGATCATAAAGAGTATGATCGTTTTGGGGTAACAAGGGTAGATGACCTTATAAAAGACGCGGGTCCCTTAGCGGGACTATATTCTGGATTGTATCATTCCAAGACCGAAAACAACTTAGTGCTTAGTTGTGATGTCCCTTTGGTGGATTCCCAACTGTTGCAGCAATTAATAACTGAAGATGATCCTTCTGTCGATGTGGTACAATATAAGAGTGGGGATAAGACTATGCCCTTAATTGCATTGTATAAAAAATCCTGTATAGCAACTTGTTCCACTTTATTGAAATCTGGAGAACGACGTCTACAGGAATTGACCAAAACCCTTACGACTAAAACCATTATACTGGACAAGGATTTGGAACACCAAGTAATAAACATAAATACCGAACACGACCTAAACCATTTGAGAAATGAATTTGACCATTAAATATTTTGGAATGCTGGCTGAGGTGACCCAGTGTCAAGAAGAGGTATTTGCCTTTTCCCAAGAACGTATATCCGATCTGTTGAAGGCCCTCTATATGAAATACCCAGAATTGGAAGAAAAGGAATTTCAAGTAGCTCAAAACAATCAGATTGTAACCACAGATAATAGAATAGACCATAGCGAAATTGCTTTATTACCTCCTTTTGCAGGAGGATAATAATTATGAGTAGATACAGTAGACATATCGTATTGCCTGAGATTGGTTTAGAAGGTCAGGAAAAGCTTTCCAAAGCCAAGGTTTTGGTTATTGGGGCTGGAGGACTGGGATGCCCCGTTTTGCAATATCTTGCTGCAGCTGGGGTGGGAACCCTAGGCATTGTGGATTTCGATTCCGTAGAGCTATCCAATTTACAACGTCAGGTACTTTTTGGAACCTCCGATGTTGGTAAAAACAAAGCCTTAGTAGCTAAAGAACGCCTGTCCGATCTTAACGATACCATTACGATCCATGCCTATCCCTATCGATTAACCCATCAAAATGCGTTGCAGCTATTTCAGCAATACGATGTAGTAGTGGATGGCTCTGATAATTTCCCTACACGATACCTAGTAAACGATGCCTGTATCATTACTGAAAAACCCTTGGTGTATGGAGCTATTTTTAAGTTCGAAGGTCAAGTAGCAGTATTCAATTACAAAGAAGGTCCCAGTTACCGATGTCTATTCCCCGAACCTCCCAAGGAAGGTTCTGTTCCCAATTGTGCTGAAATTGGTGTTTTGGGTGTGTTGCCAGGCATTATAGGCAGTATGCAAGCCAATGAGGTATTAAAGATCATTCTTGGTTTGGGCTCCGTTTTAGATGGAACTTTGCTATTGTACAATGCATTAACTGCAAAGACCAACTCTTTAATCATTTCCCGTTCCGAAGCTCAGATTAACAAGGTACTTTCAGAAAAGAAAGCATTTCAAGATACCCCTGTGGTTTTTCAATGCGGGTCCTATTCGTTTGAGTTAGAAACAAATCAATTATCGTTACATAGCAATATACAAATGATAGATGTAAGGGACTATCATGAAGAGCCTAGATTAATCCGAAAAGATACAATTCAAATACCACTTGGGGAGCTGGAAAGTAGAAGCCACGAACTCGATCCAGAAAAGACCAAGGTTTTCTTTTGTGTCTCTGGGATTCGAAGCCAAAAGGCCGTGTCGCTATTGCAAAAGCAAGGTCTATCCAATTGCTATAGCCTTAAAGATGGGGTGCAAGCCCTTTTAACCTATTATAAAAACAACGAACATGAAAGAGCGTAAGATTAAAAATGCATTCCGGGAAGGACCCATATCGTCAGAATTTATTGGTGATTCCATAGCCAAACATCAGTCCAAAACAAGCATTGGGGCACATAACATTTTTTTGGGTCAGGTACGTGCCGATGAGATCGATGGAAAAACCGTGAAAGCCATTCAGTATTCAGCCTATGAAGATATGGCCAACGAGAAGTTTCATGAAATACGGGAAGCTGCTTTCGAGAAATTCAACCTAACCTGCATGCATATCTATCACAGTTTGGGAGAAGTACAAAAAGGTGAAATCTGTATGTTCATTTTTGTTTCTTCGCCTAGAAGGAAAGAGGTTTTTAAAGCCATCGAATTCTTGGTAAACGAAGTAAAAGCAAAAGTCCCCATTTTCGGGAAAGAAGTTTTCGAAGATGCCACGCATCAATGGAAAGTAAATACTTAATGTTGAATCGTTAATATGTTTTATCGGGTGATCGAAAAATAGCAAATAAACACATCAACAGTTAAACGAATAAACCACTATGGTTGACATAACACATAAAACAAATACTTTACGGATAGCCACTGCCCAAGCCTTGGTCAGGGTAAGCAAGCCCGAAACCATTGTGGCCATTAAAAATGGAACCGTTCCTAAGGGCGATGTTTTTGCCATGAGTAAAGCTGCAGGGTTATTGGGGGTAAAGAAAACTCCAGACTTACTCCCAGATTGCCATCCATTGCCCATAGAATACACAGGTATAGATTTTGAAATTAATGAGCTTGACATTAAAGTGTCGTGTACTATTAAAACCATTTATAAAACTGGGGTCGAAGTAGAAGCCATGCATGGTGCAAGTGTGGTTGCGTTGAATATGTACGATATGTTGAAGCCCATAGACAAAGGGGTAGAAATACATCATATAAAGCTGTTGGAAAAAAAGGGCGGCAAATCCGACTTTAAGGATCGTTTCCGAAAGGACATTACCGCAGCCGTGATTGTTTGTTCCGACACGATTGCCGCAGGACAAAAAGAAGACAAGGCAGGGAAAACCATTATCGATAAATTAGAAACCTGCGATGTAACCATTTCCGATTATGTGGTGATTCCCGATGAGAAGGACATCATTCAGCAAAAGGCTAAAGCGTATAAAGAACAAGGGGTCGACCTCATTATTTATACAGGAGGAACGGGGCTTTCTTCTAGGGATGTTACCCCTGAGGCCTTGGAACCGCTTATCGATAGGCGTATCCCAGGGATTGAAGAAGCCATCCGATCCTATGGTCAGGACAGGACCCCGTACTCCATGTTGTCCCGAAGTGTAGCAGGGGCTTATGGTGATAGCCTGTTATTGGCACTGCCGGGTTCCACCAAAGGCGCCAAGGAATCCATGGACGCTGTTTTTCCTCCACTGCTGCATCTTTTCAGAATATTTAAAGGAGCTAGACACGATTAATGAATAGGCAAGAAAACATATTGACCGATTCTTTTGGAAGGGAACACACCTATCTGCGTATCTCCCTTACGGAGCGTTGCAACCTTCGTTGTACATATTGCATGCCTGCAGAAGGAATTCAGCTTTCCCCCAAATCACATCTCATGAGTTTTGAGGAGATCTATACCATTGCCAAACTGTTTGTGGATCATGGAGTGACCAAAATCCGACTCACGGGCGGCGAACCTTTGGTACGTAAAGATGCAGCTACTATTCTCGAGAAATTGGCTTCGTTGCCAGTGGAATTGGCTATTACCACGAATGCTGTTTCTGTGGATAGGTTTGTCGATACCTTCAAAAAATGTGGCATACAGAACATCAATGTAAGCTTGGATTCGTTACAACCTGAAAAATTCAAGCAGGTTACCCGGCGTGATGAGTTTGAAAGGACTTACAATAACATTCTTCTGCTAATAAAAGAAGGCTTTAATGTAAAAATGAATGCCGTTCTTATGAAGGGCTTTAACGATAACGAAGTGGTGGATTTTGTTCAGTTTACCAAAAACCATCCTGTGGCGGTCCGTTTTATAGAGTTTATGCCTTTTGATGGGAATGCTTGGAAACTCGATAAAACGGTTTCCTATCAGGAAATCATGCAGCAGGTTAATTTTCACTTTCCAGAAGGAAAAGTGATCCGTTTACAAGACGCCCCCAACGATACATCCAAAAACTACAAGATTGAAGGTTACAAAGGATCCTTCGCCGTTATCAGTTCGGTAACCAATCCCTTTTGCGATACTTGCAACCGATTGCGCCTTACCGCCAACGGACAGCTTAAAAACTGCCTCTTCTCAGCTTCAGAAACAGATCTACTAACCCCATTGCGGGAAGGGAAGTCTATAGAGCCCATTATTAAAGAAGCTGTACACGCCAAATTCAAGGTACGGGGAGGGATGGATACCCTGGATAAGCTCCAAAATCCCGATTTGCATGGAAAAAACAGGAGTATGATTGCCATTGGAGGGTAATTTCGGTCAAAATTCAAAATAATATGATTAATATTATAGGTTGAAAAAACACCTAATCATATGACAGACCAAGACATTGCCAAGCAAGTTGAGCTAAAACATATAAGTACCATTGCCGAAAAATTAGGCATCGACTCCAATGACCTGGAACTGTACGGAAAGTACAAAGCCAAGCTTCCGCATTCCATCATCGATATGGACAAAGTCCAGCAAAGTAACCTAATCCTTGTTACTGCTATTTCCCCCACCCCAGCAGGTGAAGGGAAAACGACCATGTCCATTGGCCTTTCCGAAGGATTGAACCAATTGGGCAAACAAACCACAGTGGTTTTAAGGGAACCTTCTCTAGGCCCTGTTTTTGGGATTAAAGGAGGAGCTACAGGAGGAGGGTATTCGCAAGTACTTCCCATGGAAGATATCAACCTGCATTTTACTGGGGATTTTTCAGCCATTGAAAAAGCACATAACCTACTTTCTGCAGTTATTGACAACAACATACAAAGCAAAACCAATTCATTGGGCATTGATGCACGTACAGTTACTTGGAAACGGGTTATGGATATGAACGACCGTGCCCTGCGTAATATCATTGTAGGATTGGGAGGAACTACTTCTGGTGTTCCGCGTGAAACAGGCTTCGATATTACAGCAGCTTCCGAAATCATGGCGATTTTGTGTCTGGCCAATGATATGGAAGACCTCAAAAAACGTTTGGGGAACATTTTTGTGGGATACACCTTTGCCAAAGAGCCTGTGTATGCCCGTGACCTAAAAGTAGAAGGCGCTATGGCTGCCTTACTGAAAGAAGCCGTAAAGCCTAATTTGGTACAGACCATAGAAGGAAACCCTGCCATTATTCATGGCGGACCCTTTGCTAATATCGCACAAGGAACCAATTCGGTAATTGCTACGAGAATGGGAATGTCCCTATCCGACTATACTGTAACCGAAGCTGGTTTCGGTGCTGATCTCGGTGCTGAAAAATTCTTAGACATTAAATGCCAAAGTGCAGGCTTGTCCCCAAAGGCAGTAGTGATTACCACAACCATCCGTGCCTTGAAATACCACGGGGGTGCAGACCTAAAAGAATTAACAACACCAAATGTGGAGGCCCTTAGAAATGGACTTCCCAATTTGGAAAAGCATTTGGAGAATGTACAGGGATTCGGGATCGAACCCGTAATTTCCATCAACCGTTTTGTGTCTGATAGCGAGGAGGAAATTGCCTTGATTCAGGAATTTGCCAAAAACAAAGGCGTTCGTGTTGCCTTGGCCGAAGTTTGGGCTAAGGGAGGTAAAGGTGCTTTAGAATTGGCTCAGCACGTTGTAGAAGTGGTGGAAGCCAACAATAAGAAGTTCACCCCAACCTATACATGGGATATGGACGTAAAATCGAAAATTGAAGCTATAGCCACCAAGATTTATGGGGCCGATGGGGTGGAATACTCAGCTTTGGCGAAAAAGAACTTACGCACCATTGCAGATTTAGGACTGGAAAACTTACCCGTTTGTATTGCCAAAACCCAGAAGTCACTATCAGATAATCCTAAGTTGATTGGGCGTCCCAAGGACTTTACGATCACCATTCGGGAAATAGAAATTGCAGCAGGTGCTGGTTTCTTGGTCCCTATTTCCGGGAACATGATGCGTATGCCGGGACTACCTGCGCATCCAGCTTCGGAAAACATAAGCATAGACAACGAAGGCAATATCACAGGGCTGTTTTAACAGCTACGAAGCGATTTTTCCATTAAATTTGTGTAAATACCTCTTTACCAATAGACCACAGTAATGGCTACGAGAAAGTATCAGGGCAGAAAATACGAAGGAGACCGTGTAAAAAACACGGTAGATTCCCTCAATATTGAAGAAGCCTTGCAAATAAATATCAACAATTCCCCTTTTACGGTGTCCATGCGCACCCCAGGGGACGATATTAGCCTTATCCGTGGTATGCTACATTCTGAAGGAATCCTGAAAAACAAGGATTTTATTCCAGATGTGGTATTGAAAAAGGAAAACGAAGATGGCATCGTAACCATAGTGAATGTGACTATTCCTGAAGAGGAATTGGGTGAAGGCTATTCCAATAGCCGAAGCCTGCTGTCTGTCTCTTCCTGTGGTATTTGTGGAAAAACAGAATTGGGAGATCTTTCCTTTATGGGAAGCATCATCGACGACCCTCAGAAAATAGATATGGGCATCCTTCCTCTGTTATTTCAGAAAATGAATACCCAACAGTACGATTTCAAACAATCGGGAGGTACCCATGCAGCAGCAGCTTTTACCTTGGATGGTGAAATGCTCTGTGCTATGGAAGATATCGGAAGGCACAATGCTGTAGATAAGGTAATCGGCAAGCTCATCCTCGCAGGACAATTAGGGGAAGCCAAAGTCCTTACGGTTAGTGGACGTATTTCCTATGAAATCGTGGTAAAGTGTTTTAAGGGAAAAATGCCGTTTTTGGCAGCCGTTTCGGCTCCTTCCTCCTTGGCCGTGGATTATGCAAAAGAATTAGGGATTACCATATTTGGTTTTTGCAGGGAAGATCGAGCCACGTGCTATTCCCATGCAGAACGAACCCATAAAAAGAACGAATTAAAGAACCTCGACAATAAGGCGAGTTAAATACAATACATGTCAGATAATTTAAGCGAATTATTAGGTAGAAAAGGAATTGAAGAAAATCTCTTCGACAAGATGGGCGTATTGGCCAAACCCAGCGGCACACCCAGCGAAGAAGAATTGGCCCTATTGGCTGACGAGTTCCTTATCGGGAAGGCCAATGCCTATGGTACAGCCACGTTCTATGATTTCCTGAAACCCGAGAACAAAGGCAAGAAAGTGTACGTCTGTAATGGGACAGCTTGTTTGTGTGCGGGAACCCAAGATAAAGTGAATGAAACCCTCGAAAAACATTTCGATGCCGATCAAATAGGGCATATGACCTGTTTGGGAAGATGCCATGAAAACAGTGCTTTTTTCTATCAAGGAAAAAACTACTCTGGGGATGCATTGAATTCGCTGGATGATATTTTAGATGACAAAGTCAATTTAAACAATGACAGCTATCAAGTAGCTGCCAGCGGAAAGGCGATCTTAACGGCGCCTTTCAGTAATGTAACCGACTACTACAAACCTTTCTTAGAAGCCCTGAAAAAGGATTCTGCCGATGTGTTGGAGGAAATAAAAACCTCCAATGTACGGGGACGTGGAGGTGCTGGATTCCCTATGGGACTAAAGCTGGAATTCTGCCGAAAGGTGGAAAATCCGGTAAAGTTTATCATTTGTAATGCCGATGAGGGAGACCCTGGTGCTTATTCAGATCGGTATCTGTTGGAAGAACGCCCACATTCCGTATTGTTCGGAATGTTGATTTCAGGCTACGTAACCCATGCCAGTTATGGGATCCTCTACATTCGAGCCGAATATCCCGAAGCTGTAGAGATCGTTCAGGATGCCATAGATGAACTCCGCGATCAAGGGTTGATAGGGAAAGACATCAATGGAAGTGGATTCGATTTCGATTTAAAGATCATACAGGCCCAAGGGTCGTATATCTGTGGAGAAGAAACCGCTTTAATTTCCTCTATCGAGGGACAACGCCCTGAGGTTCGCGTACGTCCGCCCTATCCTGCACAAAAAGGGTTGTTCAACAAACCCACGGTGGTAAATAATGTGGAAACACTGGCTGCCGTACACTATATCATGGAACAAGGCGGAGCCGCTTGGAAAGCTATTGGAACCGAACGTTCTTCGGGAACTAAATTGGTGTGTTTGGATAGCTTTTTTAACCGTCCGGGGATGTACGAAGTAGAGATGGGAACACCCCTTTCTACCGTAGTAAACGACTTAGGAGGCGGATTTAAATCCCCTGTAAAAGCATTACAGATAGGAGGTCCTTTGGGAGGACTCGTACCTGTTTCAAAAATCGACGAACTTACCGTTGACTTTGAATCGTTTGCCAATGGAGGATTCCTGTTGGGGCACGCTTCTGTAGTAAGTGTTCCCGAAGATTTTCCCATGATGAAATTTATAGAACACCTCTTCGATTTTGCGGCCTATGAAAGCTGCGGAAAATGTTTCCCCTGTCGATTGGGAACCAAAAGAGGGCACGAACTTTCAACAAAAGCGTTGACTTCGGATTATAAAATAGACAGAAAATTATTCAACGACCTACTCACTACCTTGGAGCAAGGATCCTTGTGTGCGCATGGAGGCGGGATTCCACTGCCCATTAAAAATGCGCTTCATTATTTTGAAGATGAACTAAAAGCATACTTCAACTAAAACCTACGATTATGAAAAAGGCATATATAGACAATCAAGCATTCGAGATCGAGGAAGGGGAAACCATGTTGTCCTTTATTAAAAGATATAAGGAACAAAACCTCGTTCCTACTCTTTGCGATGCGCCCAATTTAGATCCTTTTGGAGCCTGTAGGGTATGTAGTGTAGAAGTAGCTTTAAGCGAAGATGGGCCTGTAAAAACTATGGCTTCTTGCCATACACCCGTAGCCGAGGGACAATATATTTATACCAGTACCTCCTCGGTAAAAGAACTGCGAAAGAATATCGTGGAATTGGTCTTGACCGACCATCCGCTTGATTGTTTAACCTGTGAGGTAAACGGAAATTGCGAACTGCAAACCGTAGCCGCTCAAGTAGGAATTCGTGATGTACGTTATCCCGAAGGCGACAATCATTTGTACAAGCTAAAGGATTTAAGCCATCCGTACATGACTTCGGATCTTTCCAAATGCATCAACTGTTACCGATGTGTGCGTGCCTGCGATGAGGTACAAGGGGAGTTTGTGTTGAGTATGGCTGGCAGGGGCTTCGATTCGCATATTATCAAAGGGTTTGATCAGTCCTTTATGGAATCCGATTGTGTAAGTTGTGGTGCCTGTTCACAGGCGTGTCCTACTTCGGCAATATCAGACGTGTTCCAATCCAAGGCTATATATGCTACCGACACCACCCGTACCATTTGTACCTATTGTGGAGTAGGTTGTAATTTGGATGTTTCCACCAGCAATGGGGAGATATTGAGCATTACTGCTCCTTACGATGCTGAAGTAAACCAAGGACATACCTGTCTTAAAGGACGTTTTGCCTTCAAATTTTATGACCATTCTGAGCGTTTGGATTCGCCCATGATTAAGCGCAATGGGGAATTCGAAAAGGTGAGTTGGGATGAAGTCTATGATTATATCGCTTCAAAATTTACAGAGTACAAAGACGAATTCGGGGCGGATTCCTTGGCTGGAATTTCTTCTTCCCGTTGTACCAACGAGGAAAATTATTTGATGCAAAAGTTCTTCCGTGCTGTTGTGCAAACCAACAATATTGATGGTTGTGCCCGTGTGTGCCATTCCCCAACTGCATTGGGAATGCAAAGAACCTTTGGTACGGGTGCGGCAACCAATTCCATAGAAGATTTACAGCATACCGATTGTATCATGGTCATTGGGGCCAACCCTACCGATGCACACCCTGTAACGGGAGCTAAACTGAAGCAGTTTGCCATGAAATCGGATCATGTTTCTATTGTTATTGATCCAAGGCGAACCGAATTGGCGCGTTATGCAACCCATCACTTAGCCCTTCGTCCGGGAACCAATGTAGCCGTTTTGAACATGATGATGTACTACATCATTACCGAAGGCCTTGTAGACACCAGCTTTATTGAAGGACGTACCGAAGGATATGAAGCTTTCGAAAAGGAATTGCTTAACATAGATATCGATCATTTAGAATCTATTTCCGGGGTGCCTAGGGAACAGGTAAAGGCTGCAGCTATTGCATATGCTACAGCACCTAATGCCATGTCATTCCACGGGTTGGGGGTTACCGAACATTCCCAAGGAACTTTTACTGTGATGCAGATTGCCGACCTTGCTTTGCTTACAGGAAACATTGGCCGAAAAGGAGTGGGGGTAAATCCGCTTCGTGGACAGAACAATGTACAGGGAAGCGCCGATATGGGAGTGCAGCCCCATCAAGGAGCTGGTTATTTGGATATCACCAACGAGAGTGTTAACCAGCGTTATAACGAGTTTTATGGAGTAACCGTTCCCAAACATATTGGGTATAAAATCCCTGAGATGTTCGATGCGGCCCTGCAAGGAAAGCTGAAAGCCCTTTGGATTATTGGAGAAGATGTGGTACAAACCGATCCCAATACCCAAAAAGTAATTAAGGCATTGCAAGCGACGGATCTAGTGATTGTTCAGGAATTGTTCATGACCGAAACCGCCAAACAAGCCGATGTCATTTTACCAGGGGCTTCCTTCTTGGAAAAGAGTGGAACCTTTACCAATGGGGAACGACGTGTACAGGCTGTACGACAGGTGGTAGAGCCCATAGAAGGTACTAAACCCGACGGACAGATTATTGTAGATATCATGAACCGCATGGGTTATGCCCAACCCGACTATACTCCCGATGGAATGCTGGAGGAAATCTCCCAGATCGTTCCCTTCTTTGCAGGAATACGTTGGGATCGTTTGGGGCAGAACGGATTGCAATGGCCTGTGTCTAAAGATGGAACCGACACTCAAATCCTTCATAAAACAGAGTTTAAGCGCGGGAAGGGATACTTCGAATTCCAGGCTTGGGAAGAGACCGAGGAATTGACATCGCATGCTAAAGAATACCCTTATATCCTAACGACCAACCGTGAGCTGGAACACTATAATTGCGGCGCCATGACACGCCGTACGGCCAACGAACAGATCCTTTCGGACGATTACCTAATGATTAACCCTGAAGATGCCCAAGAGCACCTTATAAACGAAGGGGATTATGTATGTCTGGAATCCCCACGTGGAAAGGTGGATGTTAAGGCTCGAATTACCGATGATGTAAAGAAAGGGATATTGAGTACGACCTTCCATTTCCCTGAAATCATGATCAATAATCTTACGGGAGATGTTCACGATTCCGAAGCCATGTGTCCTGAGTACAAGGTAGTGGCGGTACGTATTCGCAAAAGCAAAGGGAAGTTTAAAACAATGGCGAATTAAGTCTTTTTAAGGACGGCATAGGCATAGCTCGTAAAAAAGGGCTTGGGATGCTTCACTAAAAAACGTGTTTTAAGCGCATGAATCTTTTTAAGAGGCTTTAGCCTATTGTAATAGCTATGCCCAAAATACCCTCGGTATTCCACGATTTCGTACCCTAAGGAAGTAAATCGTTTTAGCTGTTTGCGGCTAGGGCCATAGCACCAATGGTAATAGGCAGGGAATTTTGCGTATTGGTATCGATCCCTAGGTAAAAAAACGTTTAACAGCTTATTGGCCAAGCGTTCGGGTATGAGATAGTTAACCACAAAGGGAAAGGTGAATAAGGTTGGGAAAAAGTGCACAGCAATGCCATTGGGAGCCAAACTGTTCAATATGTTTTTGTGAAACTGCTTGGCATCGTAAATGTGTTCTGCAAGCATCTTACTGAAGATAAGATCGAATTTGGCCTCTGCTTTAAAATCGGGTGAAGCTACGTCAGCAAGGATTTTATGATAACTATCAGGAGCTTTGTTAAGTTCTTCTTCGGAAATATCCAACAGGGTATATTCCAAGGATTTACTTTCTATGTAATCCTTGTCCAACATAGGATTGGCGCCTCCTCCTACATCACAAACTTGCTTAAAGTTGTTTTGCGCGATGAGTTCCTTGAGATAAGGAATGAAATCGTGCCAACCTTCCTTCGATGACCCGTATGAAATCTTACCCTCCAATACATTTTGGTTTGGGCACAAAAGTAGTAAAGTATAGGGAATTGGGCGAGGACAGAATCCTCAGCAAAAAATTGAAGAGTGCCCAATTCCCAGATTTTTCTTTTTCGTATTACTTATTCCATAAAACTATCGAGTTACCGCTATACTTACTCCTTGTTTTATTGATACAATTTGTTTCCTTGTCGGTACCGTCCTCTTGTACATTCGCAATCACTTAGGGATTGTAGTAGGTCGAAACCAATGGTAACCGCATGGGTACCGGTATTGTAGGTCGTTAAATCGTTGAGCGTAATTTGGTACGCGTAGGAGATGTAAAAAATAGATTTTTTAAGACCTGCCATAGGGCCAATATTCAAGGGGATCATTGTTTGATCGTTCACAAAACGGGCAGACGCCCCTATCCAATAGAAATCGTCATTTCCGTTGTATTTTCTGTATTTGAAGTTTAGGTCGGTCGTCGATCTTCCATCACTGGTAAATAGTTGAATAAATGCAGAGGGCTCAAACTCGGAATAGTTGGATTTCTTTATAACGTAGCCAGAATAGATTTGCAGGTTGAGAAGTCCGTTGGGTTCAAAACCAACAAAAGGATCTGCATCTTTAGGAAGTATGTTGTTGGCATTGGCACTTACCCAAAACTCTCCAATTCTATAAAGTGCCCCTACATCGAAATTGTGGTTGGTTACCGAGCGATCGTCTGTAACCCTTGGGTCTATAGTGGGATTTTCGTAGGTGGGATTAAAATTTTCAATCGCAATCCTAAAACTATTAATGTTATAGGACAAACCAAAAGACAGGTATTGCTGACTTTTTAAATCTAAGATAAGGTGGTGGGCAAAAGAAAATTTCACTCCGCTTTGGCGGGTATTACCATTTCTATCTACAAAGGCAGATAACCCGGCACCGGAACGGTTTCCCAATCTAATGTCCCCATATAATGCCAGGTTTTGTGGTGCGTTTTTTATCCCTACCCACTGGGTTAATCCATTGGCCCTAATTCTGAAATTATCGCCTATACCGGCAAAAGTAGGGGATACCACAAAGTCGTTATCTGCCAAATACTGTGTCCACACAGGTAGGTTAAGTTCTTGTCCGTAGCTCTGAGCTACTGCAACTAGGATGAAGAGGTATTGTAATATTTTTTTCATAGGTGTAAGTTTTGGGTGACGGTTAAGTTCATCAGCATTCATTATCTGTATAGGGTAAAATGACCTACAAAATCACGTACTTCACCGGATCTGTCGGTTTCAACAACATACCAATAGTCCCCAGATGGGAGCTCATTGCCATTATAGGTTCCATCCCATTCTTGACCAGCACGCAAGTTGGCAACCTTACGTCCATAGCGGTCATAAATGGAAAATACGAGATTGGGATAATTGGGTGCACACCCTATGGTCCAACCGTCTTGCACACCATCTCCATTGGGGGTAAAATAGTCAGGTATACATATATCAATAAATTCTTTTTCAATGATAGCTACGGCCCTACAACCACTACTGTCGGTAGCTACAATCTCGAAGGTTCCAGATTCCGTAATAGTGAATACGTTAGTAGTACCATAATCTTCACCATTAAATGTATAGGTGTACTCTCCTGTACCTCCATTTACCACAGCAACTATTTCGTTTAGTTCGCCATCTTCCAAGAACAGCCATACAGGTGCAATGACATCAATATCGAACAACTCCGTTATTTTCGTACAACCATTGCTATGTCGTACGGTAATGAAATTGTCGGTACTGCCCGGCAGGTTGGTAAATATATTGCTGCCTTGGAAAGGACCATCGTTTAACGAATATTCCAGCTGGGAGACATCCACAAGGTCTTCGTCCACATTTACGGTTACTGAATTCACCGATACATTGTCCACACAAAGGATTTCTACCTCAACGCTGGGCTCTATGAATACAGACTCTGGGAATGCGATGTTCCATTCAGACTCACATCCTAGGCTATCGCGAACATAAACAACATGGTCGCCACCACCTAGATTATCGAAATCGAATTGTGTTTGGGTTGGCCCTCCTGTGATGTATTCCCCATCGTAATCGTCTAGACTCACACTATAGGGAAGGGTTCCTCCTTCAATATCTATACTGAAGAATCCATCTTGATCTCCTTCACAGATTTCTGGAATCGTGGAATCAGGGACAATTGCAATGAGAACGGCTGGTGGTTCATCCACATCAAAATTGAAGGTTAAGAAACAACCCAGTTCGTCCTGTACGATGGCATCGTAGTTTCCTGGCTCAAGATGTTCGAAGACATTGGTTTCGAAAAACTGATCCAATCGGGGC
>JANQKN010000198.1 GCA_028281065.1 Flavobacteriaceae bacterium
CCATTGGTCTTGAAATCTCCGAGCAATTGGACGCTGTGGATTCCGTATTGGTTACCATTGGTGGTGGCGGGTTGATTTCAGGGATAGGAACCTACCTAAAAACCGTACAGCCCAACGTAAGTATGATAGGCTGCGAACCCGAAAACTCTTGCGAAATGACCCTAAGCCTAAAAGCTGGAACCATTATGGAAATGGACGAAGAATTGGAAACCCTTTCCGGAGCTTCGGCTGGAGGGATCGAACACGGTTCCATGACCTTTCCCATTTGTCAGGAGCTAGTAGACGATACCATTTTGGTGAATGAGGCTGAAATTGCCGAAGCCATAAAATTCATGGCCCATACCCATCATAAAATTGTAGAAGGAGCTGCTGGTGTAGCGATAGCCGCTTTACAAAAAGATAAGGAACGGTTTAAAGGACAAACCGTGGTAATAGTGGTCTGCGGAGGCAATATAGATGCCAAAACCCTTAAAAACATCATTTAGTTATGGCAACCACTATCATCCCATTAGAAAAGATAAAAGCCTTAGTTGGCAAATTGGATATAATATCCGCTATGGAAGAAGGCTTCATTGCATACAGCAACGGGAATGCTGTAGTACCTCCTGTGGGCGAATTGCTTTTGGATGACCCCAAGGGTGAAGTCCATATTAAGTATGGATACATTAAAAACGATGCCTATTATGTCATTAAAATAGCTTCTGGGTTTTATGGAAATTCTAGCTTAGGCCTTCCCACAGGTCAGGGAATGATGTTGCTTTTCAGCCAAAACACAGGGGAACCTGTCGCTATATTACTCGATGAAGGACACCTAACCGATATACGAACAGCTGCAGCAGGCGCTTTGGTTGCCAAATATTTTGCACCCAAGCAACTTAAAGCAATTGGGATTATCGGTACAGGAATCCAAGCCCGATTGCAGCTACTACACTTTCAAGAACACAATCCGTGTAAGGAAGTGTATGTCTGGGGCAGGAATCGATCCCATGCCGAAAAACTGACAGAAGAGCTAAAGGATTCTTTTAGCATCCATGTGGTGGATTCCCCTGCCGAAGTGGCTGCAAACTGTAATCTTATTGTAACCACAACACCTTCTAAAGAAGCTTTATTACAGGCTAGTGACATACAAAAGGGAACCCATATTACAGCCGTTGGAGCAGACACAGAATACAAACAGGAACTGGCTTCCAAATTGTTGGCTAAAGCAGACATTGTAGTATCGGATAGCATTTCCCAAAGCAAAAATCGGGGCGAAATCTACCAAGCTGTTAAGGATGGGAGTATTACCCATGAAAAAGTGATTGAGTTGGGCGCTGCCATTCAAAACCCGAAAACATGTAGAACCCATGAAGATCAAATTACCATAGCAGATCTTACGGGAGTGGCGGTACAGGATATGAAAATTGCCGAAGCCGTCTATAAAAGTTATACAAACACATTAAAAACAATAAACAATGAATCGTAAAACATATAAATATCTAATCTTGGGTCTTATCATTCCTTTGTGGGGGTGCGCCCAAAAAACCGAAACCCAACCCCAAACAGAAGTTGCCCTAGCAGAATTTCTGGATGGCAACCAAGACGGAACCCTAAATCCTTATGAAGTATTAGACGTCATGTTTCAACTACAGGAGGAACACGTAGGGGATATGTCTATAAAAGACTTCAATGCTCTTGTAGCCGAAATACAAGATGATGATGCACAAGAAGAGCAAGAAATGTTCGACGAATTCGATACCAATGGTGATGGAAAAATCACAGAAGATGAGGTAAACGAAGAGATGATAGACATTGTGTTGCAAATGGACACCGATCAGAGCGGGGGCACCTCTTTTGCTGAATTTACCAACTTCGATTTTACCGAAGGATTCTTGGCCGATGATGAAGAAATAAAGGAAATGGTCGACGGTATGTTCATGACCGTAGGGAAAGATGAAATCTTATTGTCCGAAATGGATGAAGAAGACCAGAACGAAATGAAGGATCTGGATAACAATCGCGATGGTACACTTACACGTGAAGAAGTTACTTCCTTCATGACAATAAACAACACCCCTGCTTTTTTTGAAGTGGAAGGAACCACAGCTTATATGAACGGAGTGATCTGTAGCGATACCCCAGCCGATGTATTGCGTTTGCTTTTGGAGCATCCCGAAGTCACTACCATCGAGATGCGTATCGTACCTGGCTCCATAGACGATGTGGCTAACTTAAGGGCTGCACTGTACGTTCACAAATTCGGTTTGGATACCAAGGTAAATTCTCAAAGCTATATTGCTTCTGGGGGGACCGACTTTTTCCTTGCAGGAAACAAACGCACCGTAGAAGATGGAGCCCGGATCGGGGTGCACTCCTGGGCGGGCGGTAATGTACCTGCTATCGAGCTTCCCAAAGATGATCCAGAGCATCAGAAATACCTAGAATACTATAGAGCATTGGACATCCCTGAATCTTTTTATTGGTATACCCTAGAAGCTGCCCCAGCAGCAGGGATGCACGAAATGACCGAAGAAGAAATAAACACCTATAAAGTAAAAACCGAATAATTCGCGATGAACATTCCAATATTTGAACTAGAAAGGGTACAGTCGCTTTTTGAAAATACGGTAGATTACAATCTAACCGAAAGTGGCTTCCATCCCTACACGCTTAAAGAGCTTCTTTCCGAAGAAGAGATAGAAACCCTTACCTCGACCGTTTTGGGATACGGACAAACCAATGGTTCCATTCCATTGCGGAAACGAATTGCTTCCCTTTACGAAGGAGCCACCGAAGACCATGTGCTGGTCACTAACGGTTCTTCCGAAGCCAACTTTATTGCCTGCCATACCCTCTTGGAAAAAGGCGATGAGGTAGTGATGATGGTTCCCAATTACATGCAGATTTGGGGCATTGCCGAAGAAATGGGCTGTATCCCAAAAGCTTTTCATCTAAGGGAAGAAAACCAATGGAAACCCAATTTGGAGGAACTTAAAGCTTTAGTGAATCCAAAAACCAAAATGATTGCACTTTGCAATCCCAACAACCCTACGGGATACACCTTTACCAAAGAAGAGATGGAATCCATTGTCACCATTGCTAAAGAAGTAGATGCTTGGGTGTATTGCGACGAAGTCTATAGAGGTGCCGAACTCGATGGAAAAACCATAGATAGTTTTATGGGGATGTACGATAAGGTAATGGTTAATGGAGGGCTTTCCAAAGCCTATGCATTGCCAGGATTACGATTGGGTTGGTTGGTAGGCCCTAAGGATTTGATTGAGGATACTTGGGCCTATCACGATTATACTTCGATCACAGCTGGCATCATGAGCCATTATATAGGGGAGATTGCATTGAGGCCAGAAAGAAGACAGCAAATCTTAACCCGTAACCGCACCATGCTCAACGAAAATCTCATTGCTGTACAGGAATGGTTGGAACCTTTTGGCGAGATGTTTCAATACGTTCCACCCAAGGCTGGAGGAATGCTGTTCATTAAATACAATTTCGATATCAATTCCACCGAGCTGGCCGAATGGTTACGCAAAGAAAAGAGCGTTTTTATTTTGGCAGGCGATGTGTACGGAATGGATAACCATTTCAGGATCGGTATTGGGGAACGGAAAGAATACATCCTTGATGGGCTGGAACGAATAAAAGATGCCTTGAAAGAACGATTTATACTGGCATAAGTTTTCTGGTTTTCGGGGTATTTTGTTACTTTCATCCCGTGAATCCGTTTATTTCTTTCATAAAACAATATACAACGATCTCCAGCGAAGCTGAAGAAGAGATTTTGCAATTGATCGTAAGTCAAAATGTAGCCAAAGGGGAGGTTCTTTTAAAAGAAGGTAAGACCTGCAAACGTCTGTATTTTCTTTCTGAAGGAACCATCCGAACCTTTTTCTACTTAAAAGGAAGGGATATTACCTATTGGATTTATCCAGACAACGCCATAGTCACCTCTTGGAATAGCTTTTTACTTAAAAAACCCTCTTCCGAATACATAGAAGCGACCGAAGATTCCGTAGTCCATTCGTTGACCTATGACCAATGGCAAGAACTCTACCAAAAATACCCAGCACTGGAACGTTTTGGTAGGTTGATTATGGAAGAAAGTGTAGCACTTCTCGATGACTTCTATAAAGGATACTATTTCATGTCTGCCAAAGAAAAATTCGAGCTGCTTACCAGTGTCTTTACCGATGTGACCCAGAGAGCCAACCTGGGACACATTGCATCCATGCTGGGGATTAGTCAGGAGACCCTGAGCAGGATTCGCGGGAAATAAACCTAAAACACCCGTACGATATTGAACCCAAAGTAGACATTGCCGTCTCCCCAATCCCCTTCTGCATTACTAATAAAGCCTGGCTCATTGGTGGATTGTGCGTTTGAGAAAAGCAATTGGAAAACATGTCCTCCCGTTTCTATATCGAGTCCAAAAGTTAATGGGTTGCTGTAAATGGAATTTTCGTATCGGTTCAGGTGATATACATAGTCTAGGTTAATGGACATCCGCTTGCTTAGCTTTACCCTTCCTCCAACGCCAATGGCATATTGATCGTGCTCTTGTTGTGGTTCCAACACCAGGTTTTGGCGTATATAAGTAGGCGCTAATTCCAAAGAAATACTGTTATTAACCCTTCGGGAAATGAGCAATTGCCCTGCATAACTTAACCGATCTTCGAATTTCAGGAAAGGAAAGCGTTCTTTTCGCAATTCGGTATTGATATTCACTGTGGTATATCCTGCTAGGGTAAAGGGCATCTTTCCCGATTGGGACAAGAATCGCGCCTTGGCCGAAACCGCATAGGTTTTACGTAAGGATTCACGGCTTGCACTTACTTGCACACCGTCTAAAACCCCATAGACCAATTGTATTTTGGTATTGGCATTATCGAAACCAAAGAAAGTAGTCAGCCCGTCTTTTAGGGTTCCAAATCGGTGGGAAACATACATGTACAGGTCACCCTTTCCAGCTACCTTGGTCGATTGCAGGTTACCAATCTTCATGGCCTTAAAAGCAGGTTGCTGAAAGTGGGTTTCTTCAGCTTCTTGCTCTAGTTCATTAAGTAAATCTTCCTGTGCATAGAAGCTATTGCTATACAAACAAGCCAGCAAAGCAATAAAGAATACATTTTTCATACACTAATCGGTTATAATAATGGTTTGGTCTAGTTTCAATTCTTCAAGTAAATCATCGTACCCAATAACACGCCCTTTTATACTTATGGCATCGCCAAGGGTTATTTTTTGATGGGTTGAGGTGGAATCCAATTGGCAATAAATGCTATGGTCCAATGAGAATCCTTCGGCTTCTGTTTCGGTTACGGTTCCACTAAGCTGTACGGCAACATCTTGCCATGACGAAGGATTTTCCTGCACTCTTTTGAGCAATTCGGAAGTATTTCCCGTAAACTTCAACTCACGATCTTCTATACTTACGTGTGGTTTGTAAAGGGTCTTGTAGATTAGCCCTGCAGATAGGAGGAAAATCAAAAGAAGCCCTACAATGATGGTTCTTTTATGCTTTCTTTTTAAGTTCATAATGCAATTGAATGGTAATTTTCTCGGCTATTTTTTTACGAACGATACTGGGGATGGAGATATCGAAATCGGCAGGGTTGGCGGTAAAACTACCATCGAGCACCAAACAACCGTCGACATGCTTTACCGCCAAGGGGAGTTCCACCTGCTTTTCTTTACCTCTAATGGTAAGGCTTCCTTTCAACAGAAACTCTGAAGGGCTTTCAGAAAGGTTTTCGGTAGAAAAGTCTACCAGTTTTCCTTTAAAAGTGGCTTTTGGGAATTGATCCGAATCCATATAATTTTCATTAAAATGCTCTTGCATAAGAGCGACCTTAAACTGAAATGCCTTAATAAAAAGCAAAGCGGCTATTTCACCATTTTCACTATTGAGCACTGCAGTCGTGCTTTCATTGGTGGCTTCGACGGGTTCGAAGGTTTCCACCGAAGCCTTAAAGGAAGTATTCCCGGTTTTGGTAATGTATTTTTGAGCTTGCAAACCCGTTACAGCTGTGAGTAAGAATAGACAAAGAAGGTATTTCATACTTGCGTGATTTTTAAAAGAAAGTTTAATTTTCGGGGAATCCATCCGCTACCCATTTGTCAATGATTTGACGAATTTGGGGAGACAGGATACCACTGGGAGGCATGGGACTGGTTGCATTGTTCATTCTACTTACGAGCCCTCCCGATTCGGCAGAAAACCGTACATTTTGATAATTGGACAAATCCAGATCGGCATTGGGCGCAGGTCCAGCATGGCAGGTAATGCAACTATTGGTCATAATGGCTTGTACATCTGCTTCATAGGTTATGGTTCTTGTAATAGGGGGCAGTTCACTAACATCCCCTTCATCGATAATGGCCCGCGAACAGCCCATCGCCAAAAAGAGGGCAGCTCCCAAAAGTGATAGTATGTTTATGTTACGCTTCATCCGTTTAGTTTTGTACGTTGATATTGTCTATAGTAATTTGATGTTCCCCAAGGGGATCGATCGTGATCATTCGTTGGCTATGGGTAATGTCTCCTTCCGAAGGACCAAAGTCTCCGTTCATATCGGCAACAATTGTTACATAATAAGTCCCTGGATGGAGATAGGTAAAGAGGAATTCGTTTTCCCCTTCAGAAAGGACTGGAAAATGAAGCAGAGTATCGTATGTACTCACATCTTGGACAAAATATCCGTCCTCATCCGTAAGGGGATCCCTGGAAAGGTACATGAGCAATAACTGATCGGAAGGAACAACACTCCCACGATCTATAGCTACCTGAAGGTACCCTAGTCTAGGATGGTCCAAAATGGTGTAGGGATCTCCCGATTGTGCAGCCAACGTAAACACGTCGTTTGCATCCTGTACAGCCAAGAACGTAGCCGAATTGGCTTCTTGCAATCCATCCTTTACAAACAGATAATCTTGGTTGAATCCATTGGCAAAGTCTATTTCCACGGTATTCTGTGGAAACTCGGTTACAGCGGCAGCTTCCGAAGCCAATTCTGGATGCATTTTTATCCCTTTAAAGGTCATATGCCTGTTCGGGATGCGATCCCCTAAGTTACTGGTGTAGGAGTTAAAATAGAGGCTGTCCGACGTATGAGGGAATTTTAATTCCATGTACATGATTCCATCCCCGCCTATGGCATCTACCAAACGATAGTATTTTCCATCGGCTCTGTTTTCAACCCGATCCATCACAAAATAACTGGTCCGGTAAATGCCATTAAGCACACCGCCATTACGGGCCATTATGGTTCGTACCCCTTTGTAATTGGTGGCAAAGAAGGAGGTGAACAGGTTCCCAGCAGAGCCCCCTTCATGTATGCCGAAGGTATGACTAGGGGAAATTGCACGGTAGTCCCATCCAAACCAGGGATATTCGGTAGCGATAACTAGGTTATCCCCCACCCAATGCCCTTGCATTTTTTCCAAGAAATCGAAACCATCTACTGTAATATCCACAGGATTTACCTCGGTAATGGTACCTGGATTGGTGGGATCTGTAGGGTTGGTGCCTGCTATATTACGTATCTCTTCGGTCGAACAGGAGACCCATACAATACTGGAAAGGACAATGGTTATTAAAGTTCTTTTCATATTCAAATTTTTTTAAGGTTCAATTCGCACCCAGATTTCGGTAAGGGGCTTATGCATGATGTAATGCGTTACCGAAAGGGTGTCGGGATGCTTTGGTTCTATGTAAATGGTTTTGCTATTGTCGGTTACGGTTGCACCCGATAGGGCATCGGCATAACCTTTTCCGTCTGGTTTTAGGTTTTTGAAGACGTAGTACTCTTTGGTATCCCCCTCCCTGTAAATACTTGTATCGTCATTGTAATACAGCACTTTTCCTTTTACCGAATCGTGCTCCTTATAAATTCGATAGGTAGCCCGATAGTAATTGCTCTTTACATTCCAAGTACCATAGAGCTCTTCTGCAGTTGGGGAACAACGACAGAACAGTATTAAAAGGAATAAGTAGGCATACAGTTTCATATCTGGAGACAAAACTAGGAGGACTCCTAAGGGAAAATTTTGACCTATGTCAAAATCGACTTCAGAAACCTATTTTGATATAGATCAAAGGGGATCTAATGTGCTTGCTCCATATTTGTAACCTAAAATTTGTGTTATGAGGTACTTGATGAATAAATGGAACTTGAAACGCTGGCAGGATGTGTTGGTTATATTGTTTGTGTTTTCCATAACTGGATCAACATCGGTAGTGATAGGCAGACCTTTTCTCGCTTTTGTAGGGATTACGAAAGAACAGATGGATCCAATGCTCTATTATCCTCTGTTTGTTGTTTTAAGCTTTTTGTTTTATCAGGTCTTTTTGGTGACCTACGGATGGCTGTTCGGTCAGTTCTCTTTTTTCTGGACGATGGAAAAAAAGATGCTGAAACGGTTTGGAATTAAAATTTAGTAACTTGTTACAAACAACAATTTATGAGCAAGCCATCGCACCTTCGAAATCTCAACAAAAGGGTTTCCGAGGAGAAAGATCCATCCCACAAAGACTTAAAAAGTTCCATAAAATGGCGAACCATTGTTGGCCTGATTCTCATGTACATTGCCGTTTTTATGGATTGGCAATGGGCGTGGGGGATCCTTTTTCTGATGTGGGTAATCCCAGACATTTTTTCGGGTGTTACCTATTTCGTAGAACCCATTGAAAAAGACAAAAACCCGATCCTCTATTGGGTCATCATCATTAGCTGGGTTTTAATGGCCCTGTATGCCCTATCCCTTTTATGGGTAGATTATAATTCATACTATTCAGCATGAAAAAATGGAAAACTTTATTAGCCCTCACCTTAATGGCTTTTGCTATTTATTTTAATTGGAGCTGGTTTTGGGCATTGTTTATTTTGTTGGGACTCATACATGTTATTAGGAGTGGCGAAATCCACTTTGTGGAATCGGTCACCAAATCCGAAAGCCCAAGACTATATTGGGTGATGGTGTGTATATGGTCTTTTCTGGCCTTGTACTCTATTTTTAACTACTTGGGTTTTTTTGATGCAGGTCAAAAGATGGTTCTGGGGGGCTAAGTACCTTTGACAAAAATAGATAAGTCATGAAATCATCCACATTATTATTTAGAAGTTTAGCCATTATTATATTCATAGCTGGGGGCGCTCAATTGGCAGGATACCTTACCTACGATACCTATGCGGCCAATGAGATAGAAACCAATCATCTGGATTTGGAAGAAACGGATACTACCTATGAAGAAGGGGAGAGCAAACAAGGAGAAGCTCAAGACAATTCCAGTGACGAGCCTTTGTTGACCACCATAGAACTACAAGGAAAATGGGGAGTTACCTACGATTCCGAAGACTTTACGGGTACGATGGTATACGACCTTAAAAAAGAAGGTAAGGCCATTAATGCCTATCTCGTAGAGTATCAAGACGAGAATGGATATGGAGAAGCAGCGAATGGGGAAAAGGTACTGGTGATTAAAAAATTTGATGGTAAAAAAGGGAAAGGGGTCTATAGTGTTGCTTATGAAGGGGAGACCTATGAAGTGGATTGTAAAATTACCATTATAGACGAAAAAACCTTTCAATTAAGCTATGACTATTACGGTTATGGCGATACAGAAACCTGGAAAAAACTGTAAGTTATGATAGAGTTTTTATCGAAAGAGCTGAATTGGATCGATGTAGAGTATTGGTTCCATGTGTTGAACGATCTTAGCCTACTGTATATTATCGTTCCGTTTTTTGTGTTGGAAATGATCCGCTATGCGGTTCAGAAACGGTTAACGAAGGATTTGATCTTCGATTCGGTGGCCAACGTAATTACATTTGGTGCTTTCTTCGTTATCGAAATCATTCTAGGCATATTGGCTGTTACCAAAATCTACTTTTGGGTGTATGAAAACTTCAGCTTACCTCATTTGCCATTAAATTGGATTACGATCATAGCCTGTGTGTTATTGGCCGACTTTGCCTATTATTGGGAACACCGTATGATGCATCGTATTGGGATAGGTTGGGCTACCCATACCGTACACCATAGCTCGGAGCATTTTAATATGTCCGTAGCCTATCGTTTTGGGCCTTTGGATGCCGTAATGCCCATTGTATTTTCACTGCCTATTGTTATGTTAGGGTTTGACCCAATATTGGTATTGTTGAGTGAGGTGTTTGTTCAGGTGTTTCAGACCCTGTTGCATACAGAGATTATTGGAAAACTTACCAAACCTGTTGAGTTTATTTTCAATACGCCATCGCACCACCGCGTACACCACGGTTCCAACAGACAGTATTGGGACAAGAACTATGCTGGGATCCTCATTATTTGGGATCGAATGCTGGGAACATTCGAACCTGAAGTAGAAAAGGTGAAATACGGTATTTCGGAACCGTTGCGTTCCAACAACCCCATTAAGGTCTTTTTTCATGGATTGAGCCGATTGTTCCGAAAAATTAATAGAACCCAAGGGGTAAAGAACAAATTCTTGGTATTGATAAAACCTCCCGACTGGGAAGCAAAAGCATAATGAATATGGATAAACAACAAAATTGGATGCACGAATTGCCTGTGGCAGCCTATACCTCTAAAGAGTGGTTCGATATGGAAATGAAGCACATCTTTAGCAAAACATGGCAGTTTGCGGGCCTTGTGGAAGATGTTCCCAATCCTGGGGATTTTATCAGTGTTCAGGCGGGTCTCAATAATATCTTTATCGTAAAAGGACGGGATCATAGGTTACGGGCATTCCACAATATGTGTAGACATAGGGGGACCCAGTTGTTACGTGCCGTGGGCAAAGGGAAGAAGGCCATTACATGTCCGTACCATGACTGGACCTATGATTTGGAAGGAAAACTAATTAGCCTTCCCAAACAGGAAGAAGAGTTTCCAGAACTTAAAAAACCCTTGCATGAATGTGGATTGAATCTCCACGAAGCCTCTGTGGATATTTTTAAAGGGATGCTTTTTGTGCACCCCGATAAAGATGCTCCCAGCATCATGGATTTTTTTGGATCGGTGGTACCTTATTTAGGACCTCATATTGTTGAAGAATTGGTGGAGTTTCAGGAAAAGGAAGGAGAACCCTTTTATGCCAAGGAGATTAATGCCAACTGGAAGATCATAGTAGAAAATTATATAGACCATTACCACCTAGCCCACTTACATGAAGGAACCTTGAATATGTACGATCATGCCAAGGCAGAATTTGGATGGGAGGGATCCCATTATTGGTTTTACGAACCCTTGGTTCCCGATTATTTGGCTGATGTAAAAAATGCGGCACCGTATCCCTTGATCGACTCGGTTCCCATGGAAAAAATAGGAGCTTATGTCCCTTGGTTGTTTCCCAATATTGGTATTACCGAAGGCGAAAGTACCTGGAGTACGTTTCACGCCATTCCCTTGACACCAGATAGAACCTTGGTTGTAATCCGAACGAAAGTAATGAACCTGAGCGAATGGGAATTTACCAAGCAGTACACCAAATCTGCCATGAGTAAAGTATGGCAGCATTATGGAAACCGAGGAAAGTACGAAGGGGATGCGAGTGATCCTATGGCATCAGGCGATTTTATGGCCGAAGATGTCTATGCGTGCGAACAGCAGCAAAAATCATTGCAATCGCCCATGTTTAGTGTGGGGGCGCAAGCCCAACGTGGCGAATTTGCCGTGGCCCAATTTCAACGAGTGGTTAAGGAGTGGATCGAAAAAGGAAAAGCCCATGAGTAATTTTTTCCCTTTAAAAGTCATCGAGCTGGAAAACACAACAAAGGATTCGGTGGTTGTTTCTTTCGATGTTTCCCAGGATTTGTACGAAACCTTCGATTATAAACCGGGGCAATACCTAACATTACGATTCAATGTAAAGGGAGAGGAAGTACGTCGTTCTTATTCCTTATGCAGTTCACCCATGCTGGAAGAGCCATTACGAATAGGAGTGAAAAGGGTTAAAGATGGATTGGTTTCCAACCATATCAATGATCAATTAAAAGTAGGGGATACAGTAAATGTTATGCCTCCCGATGGTCGCTTTTTTGTAGATATTGCCAAGGAAAATTACAAGACATACTACCTTTTTGCTGCAGGAAGCGGGATTACCCCAATCCTTTCTATTCTTAAATCAGTACTTTACACAGAAGAGCACAGTTTTGTGCATATGTTGTTTGGGAATAGGAATGAGGAGTCCATCATGTTTAAGGAGGAACTGAAGAAGCTTCAAAAAGCCTATCCCGATAGATTGCTTCTAAAACATACCTTAAGCCGCCCCAAAAGCGAATGGAGCGATTTGTGGACCTCCAAAAAAGAAAAGCGTCATAGAAAAGGAAGGGTAGATGCTGCTTGTGTAAAATGGTTTATTAACGAATTCCCTCCCTATGCACAAAATGCAGAATATTACATATGCGGTCCTGGGACCATGATAGAAAATACCAAAAAGGCGCTACAGGAAAATGATGTTCCAGACAATCGCATTTTTACAGAAAGCTTCGGAACTGCAACCACAGATGATGGCTCAAAGGGGTTTGACAATGCTCGGCTAGTGGCTTCCCTAGATGGGGAAATTGTAAAAGCAACGATTCCCGAAGGGAAAACCCTATTACGAACCCTTATTGAAGCTGGTAAGGAGCCGCCGTATTCCTGTGAAGGAGGCGTATGTGCTACCTGTATCTGTAAACTGAAAAAAGGCAAAGTTCATATGAAAAACAATTTAGCTTTGGATGATAAAGAAGTGTCGCAAGGCTACATTCTTAGTTGTCAGAGTGTGCCTTTAACTCCTGAGGTTGAAATAGCATACGAATAAACCTTTACAATTAGTCTATTTTTTCCTTAATGCTTGGGCTGCTCCAGCATTTAACTGAAAATCCAGATCGGGAATAAAAGAAGTGAGGGCACCATTGGGGAAATGGACTTTTAATTCGGGAAGCTCTTTAATGATGCTTTTGTAATAGTTTTCAAGCTTTTCGGAAGAAGATGTTAACCCCTGTTGTTTGTACCATTGGGCAACATTGAAAGAATCCTCCAGCAACTCTAGCTCCCTTAAGCAAAGAACCACAGTAAGTAATCCGTTCTGATGGCTTAGATCGTTGTATTCGTCCATGACCTGAACAAGAATATTCTTGTTGGCAATCTGTAAGGTAACTGGAACTAAATCGGCATGAATTGCGTCGATGTCTGCTTTTTTAGCAGAAATGGTATGCTCTTCTATAAAAGAAGTAAGTGCTTTAATTTCCTTATAAGGCTTTTCAGTGTTCATTCATAAAAAGCACATGATAAGTTGGTGCTACGAAGTTAATGGAATGGAAGTCTCCTTGATGTCCTTAAAACCACCTGCAATATCCACCAAATTATGGATTCCCCGACTTTTTAAAATAGAAGCAGCTATCACACTTCGGTATCCACCGGCACAGTGTACATAGAAGGTGTCTTCTCGGGGGAACTCGGTAAGGTGATCGTTTAAGAAATCCAGGGGGGTTAATTTTGCTGTAGTGATATGGCTAATACCGTATTCACTTTCTTTACGTACGTCGAAAACAGGCACTTCACCATTACTGGTAAGGATGTTTTCTAATTCCCCAGCGGAAATGGAAGACATAGAATCGGTTTCTTTTTGAGCTTCTTTCCAAGCTCCATAACCTCCTTTTAGATATCCCAAAGTTTGGTCAAACCCTACTCGGGACAATCGGGTTACGGCTTCTTCTTCCCTTCCTTCGGGAGCTACCAATAAAATAGGTTGTTTCACGTCGGCAATCAATGCTCCTACCCAAGGAGCAAAACCACCATCCAAGCCTATAAAAATAGAGCGTGGAACATGGCCCGCGATGTATTCTTTTTGATGGCGCACATCCAATACAATGGCGCCGCTGTCATTAGCAACAGCTTCGAATTCGCTAGGGGATAGTGCTCGTGTACCTCTTTCTATAACGGTATCGATATCGTCGTAACCTTCCTTGTTCATTTTTACATTAAGGGGGAAGTACGAAGGAGGTGGCAAAAGACCATCGGTCACCTCTTGGATAAATTCTTCCTTGGTCATGTCTTCCCGCAATGCGTAGTTCATTCTTTTTTGATTCCCCAAAGTGTCAACAGTTTCCTTCATCATATTCTTACCACATGCAGAACCTGCACCATGCGCAGGGTATACGATCACTTCGTCGTTCAAAGGCATAATTTTGTTGCGAAGGCTATCGTAAAGAATTCCAGCAAGGTCTTCTTGGGTCATATCCGCTGCCTTTTGGGCAAGGTCTGGACGACCTACATCACCTAAGAAAAGGGTGTCGCCAGAGAAAATGGCATAATCCTTCCCTTCTTTATCTTTCAGTAAATATGTAGTGCTTTCCATAGTGTGTCCAGGGGTATGCAAAGCAGTAATGGTAACATCGCCCAACTGGAACGTTTGTCCGTCCTCGGCAATAAGGGCATTAAAGGAAGGCGCTGCCAATGGTCCATATACAATAGGTGCTCCAGTTTCTTTAGAAAGTGTTACGTGTCCACTCACGAAATCGGCATGGAAGTGCGTTTCAAAAATATACTTTATGGAAGCGTTGTTATTGGCTGCTTTTTCAATATAAGGGTTTACTTCCCGCAAGGGATCTATGATAGCAACTTCTCCATTGCTTTCAATATAGTAGGCACCTTGAGCCAAACAACCGGTATAAATCTGTTCTACGTACATATTCTTTTATTCTGAATGGAATTGCAAAGATACTAAAAGACCGCCCTACAAATAGTAAGACGGTCTGTTTAAAATTTAAAGTCAGGAGATTACTTCACTAACAACTTTTTGGTGGTTGTTTGGTTACCGTTGTTAATTTCAACAAAGTAAAGACCTGCAGCATAGCCAGAAACATCGATGTTTGCTTGATTGCCATTAAAGATGGACGAATCGTAGGAACTAATTCGCTGTCCAAGGCTATTTACTATATTCACTTTAAGCTTGTCTTCCACTGGCGTCTGCATGGTAATGGAGAATGCATTGGATGCCGGGTTTGGTGAAAGCACCAATTGGGAAAGATCGAAGTCTTCTGTCGATAATATGGCATCGACCAAGATATTATCCAAGTAAGTACTGTTACCGTTGTTGTTATCCAAAATAAAGCTGAAAATCACAATCTCACCCGCATAGGAATCGATATCGATTTCTTCGGTTCTCCAATCGTCCGCCGAAGTAGGCTCCCATTGTCCAGAATTGTCATAATCCGGGATGGTAGATAGGTCCAAACCTCCTTTACCATACACAAGGCTGAAAGACTCTCCACAGTCTGTAGAAACCCCTACAAACATAACATCACTAGATCCAGCCCCACGTTGGGCTTTAGCTAAGTCGAAACGGAAGGTGCCTTCTGTCATACTGGTAAGATCGATAGGATTCGTCCAGAACTGGTCTTCTTCCGAAACATTGCTGTAGTTCCAGTTATCGACAAAAGCAGCATTAGTGCTATTACCATCGCTTCCTGTAATTCCAGTAGCTTCTTCCCAAGTAATGTCTCCATCGGGGTTGTTAACTACCCAACCTGGAGGAGGTACACTATTGGTTTCGAAATCTTCGGAAAGACTGGTCGAAGCATCTACATAAGCGTTAAACTCTAACGTAAGTTCATCGTTAAATGTGTTTTCATCCCCTGGCAAATCTACAGAAACAGTAAGTGTGTAAGATCCATTGGCTGTAATATCTACAGGAGTTGCAAATTCAAAGGTATCCTGCTGCCCATTGCCTAACGTTCCAGTGTAGGTTTCCACAACGGGCGTTCCATTATTTAATTGATAGCTAACAGGGAAGTTACTTTGGCTGGCAGTTCCCGTGTTTTGAATAAGCACCGAAACAATATCATTTCCAGGACCACAAAGGGTAGAGAACTCGTTGGGGTCGTTATTGATAAGGTTCATGGAAAGGTCATTGGCCAAAGAACAGTTAAGCAAGCCTCCAGGGTAGAAAGCAGCAATGTTTCTTTGTCCAAACCAACCATCGGCATCATTTTTTGCTGCCACGGCATACCACATTTCAGCATCAGGGTCAGTAATAGTAATGTTGGCAGAATTGGTATTGGTACTGGCAACTATTTCCATATAACGATCTCCTAAAAGGTACACATCATACCCATCTGCATCTGGTATGTTGGTCCAAGTAAAAGATGCCTGATCAGGACACACTTGGGTAAGGCTAACACCAGTTACCGTAGGAGCGATACTGAAATCTCCATCACTTTCGTCGGAGAATGCTCCACTGGTAACCCTAACTCGGGCTTCTCCTGTAACTACAGGAGGTACATTCCATAGGTAATTGGTTGCTGTAGAAGCAACCGTTACGATATTGGTCCAGTTGTTTCCACCGTCTGTAGAATATTCCAATGTAAATCCATCGGTAGTATTGATGGCATCCCAATGGATGTTTTGGTTTACGTTAGGATCGAAACGCTCTTCTCCGTTAGGGTAGGTTAGGGTTAGGTTTTCAGTAATGATTTCATACACAATGAAATATTCCTGTGGCCCCATAGGTACGTTAAACCCACTAACATCTAAGTCGTAGTTTCCAGCAGCAGGATTGTTAATCAACACCTGCTCCATGTTGTTGAGGTGATCTTCCCCATTGGTAGCTGGTAAATCCAAGGTAACAGGGTCTGGAGTGTGATCCAGTACATATGGTAAGTAATCGTTGTTAGACGGATCGGTAACCACAAGATCCAAATCGTTTACCAAGGCTGGGTTAGCACCTGGAGATGCTTCTGGGTCTGTCCAATACAACATAAAGCGTACTTGAGTAGTTCCAGAAGGAACATTGATAGTATGCGTGTTGGAGTTTCCTTGGCTTACTTGATCGGTTAGGTGTCTTCCTTCTTCGATTAGGATTCCGGCACGAAGACCGTTTACAATTCCCCAACCAAATTTAAAGTCGGGCCCTACATTTCCGTAGTCATTGGCAGTGTTTAGTAAAGTTGCCTTAATTAAACCAGAAGGAGGATGGGCACCACCGTTCTCTTCGGCATAGGCCTGATACAACTGGGCAGAAACCCCTGCAATACCTGGTGAGGCTCCAGAAGTACCTCCAAAAGTTAGGTATCCGTGATTTTCGGCTGTAGATTCTTGGTTTTGTCCGTTAGCGGTAATATCTGGTTTTATCCTTCCGTCGTGGGCAGGACCATGGCTACTGGAAGAAGCCAATACACCGTTAAAGAATACATTGGCAGTGGCAATACAGTTTTTCCCCTGCTTGTGTCCTCCTGTAATATTTCCCCATTGGTTTCCTGCTCCATAACCACAGTTGTTTCCGTTGGAGTTTCCACAGGAGAATACATGTAGAAGGGACTCGTTATCGAAGATTTGCTGATCTACATTTCGGGCATTGGTTGTATACCCGGCATTACAACCATCTCCATAAGAGGAATTGGTAATCTGTACACTTCCGTTGTTTATAAGGGTTTGTGTTGGACCATCTAAGAAGTTGGATCCATAGTTTACTACAAAAACACTGGATCCTGCAGCCATACCACGCATGTCTGGGTTTCTGTTTCCAGCTCCCGCTAAAATACCAGCTACCCCATCACCATGGGTAGGTCCGGATCCACTCGCTAATGAGTTATCTATCCTTCCGTGGAAATCGATGTGAGGACCTACGATTCCATCATCGCGAACCATAACACCTACACCTTCTCCTGTGTAGTTTCTTCCAGCTCCTTGGGTATCGAGTCCATTAGCTCTGTGTAATCCTCTACCACGGGTGTCTTCCTTTACAGCTGGAGGAGGGATTAGTTCTACCCATTTTACAAAGGGAAGATTGGAAAGTTCGTCCAAACAATTGTTTGGAATGGAAAGTTCCAACGTATTAAAACCTACGAATTCTTGTCGTAAAGCGATTTGCTTTGTAGCCAAATCATTGATTACGTAGTCGGAGTTTACATTTTGGTGGTGTACTAAAGTCACTAAAATATTGTCCCCTTCCGTAGCCCAGGAACCAATGTCCCCATTTTTTAGGTCTTGGGACAATTTAAATCTTCCTTCTACAGGCACAATAGCCCGAACCCCACTGTTTCTTAGGTAATTAACCGAAGTGTTTTCTGGGAAATAAAACAGATAGGTGTAGTTGGGGATGTAGTCAATCAGATTTAATTGGTTGGCTTTAAATGCATCTTGTACATCTTGGGTAGGGGTTTCATAGAATTGAACCCAACCAAAGTATCCATTTCCTAGTTGGGAGGACTCTGGCATCTGATCCCATTCAAAAGTCTGAATGTTTTCCTGGATGTCGATTACTTCATCCTGGAATTGAACGGTATAAGCATTTTGGGCAAGTGAAAAACCAAAGACGAATGTGAGTAAAAAACTCATAAAAGCGGCTTTCCTACTTGAAAAAATAGTAGTCTTTTCCATAGTTGGAGTTTTAGGTGAATTTTGGTGTAATGCTTTCTTTTTGGAATTACAAAATTCCAAAGCAAGCCAAATATATCCAATTGAAGCTTAAAAAACGAAAATGAAGCAAGCTTTTAACATACTAAAAACCTAGTAATTAGCTAGGGTTTATGTGAAGAGCGCCTTTAATTCTGTGGCTTCACCTGGAGCTAATTTACCAGCAAGAACAAGACTCAATTGCTTTCGTCTAAGGGCACCGTCGAAGCGTTTCTTTTCAAGGGAACTTTCGGGCTTTATTTCGGGAACGGGAACGGGACTGCCCATTTCATCCACGGCTACAAAGGTATAGATGGCTTCGTTGGCTTTGCTGCGCAATCCACTTTCGCGGTCTTCGATCCACACATCCATATATACTTCCATGGAACTTTTAAAAGCCCTGGACACGTGGGCTTCTACAGTAACTACACTTCCCAAGGGGATCATTTTGTTGAAAGCTACGTGATTTACCGAAGCGGTTACCACAATCCTTCGGCTGTGTCTTCGGGCCGCTATACTAGCAGCACGGTCCATACGGGCCAATAGTTCCCCTCCAAACATGTTTCCAATAGGGTTGGTTTCACTGGGGAGTACCAAATCTGTAATAATGGTTCGAGAGGCGGCAGGAGTTTTTGCTTCCATGTATCCTAATTTTTTGCAAAGGTACGAAGCAGATGGATTTCAGGAGTAAAAAGGAAAGGAATTATTGGTCGAGTTTTTGTACCAATAACCAAGCATCTTTGTTCTGAGTGTTTTTAATGGATCTCAATGCTCGAAGGGCTTCCAGGCGATCGGTATGCGAACTGTAAACCACTTGATGTAAACCGTAGCGGTTTTTCCCAATAAGACGGGCAGAAAATCCTCTGTGGGCCAATTGCTTTATTTTTTTCTGGGCATTGGCTTCTATACGGAAGGCACCCGCAACAATGTGATATTTCCCGGTCTCTTTAGCAACCCCAATAGTAAGGGCAGGCAATGGATTGTCTATAAGGAAAGTAGCTTCCTGTATTTTGTTTTCAATCAGCGCATCTGCTTTTTGTTTTTCGGCAAAGTTGTGTTTCTCTACTTGGCTTTCATAGAGTTTTAACCCACCAAAACCTGCTAGGGTAATGGCCAACAAGCCAATGGCAGCATAGCGAACAAAAGGATAAGCGGTTTTCTTCTTTTCTTGATAAAGTTCTACAATGGCTTTCTCTTGTTTTTCAACCTCAACACTACGTTCCGTAGCTTGAGAAACAAAAGAGGTGAGCCCAAAGGAAGCAGTACTGAAATTTTCTGCGTTAATGGGGGCAAACTGAACCGTTTTTTCTTCATTCAGGAAAAAGTCACCAATGTTTTTGAAGGTTACCGTTTTTCCTTCGGAAAGCTCCAACGAAATGGTTCCTGTAAAATTCCTGATTTTCTGCAAAGCCAATTCGTAACTACAGTTTTCTGAAGAAGCTACGTAGTTGGCTAAAATACCATCGTTGGTTTGCAATTGCCTATTAAAAGAAATGGTTTTCCCAGGAGGGTAAAACGTATGGGAGGCACTATCGATCCTAGCGGAGTGGTTTTGGGTTAAAAAAGCCCCAAACCCCGGGATGATAACACACTCGTAACGATAAAGAAGATCTTTTATATAGGTGCCCAACTGCATAAAACAAACATAGATTATTTTAGGGTAGCATTCAATAATTGATGAGTGAATTTATTAACAATAAAAAAAATTGTAGTTTTAATTACTCCCTTTAATTCACCTGCTGCCCAGTTACTGTTTTGGGAGTCAGGTGTTCACTTGTTTTTGTATGCTTTCTGAAAAAGAACTGCTGTATGTTTTGGCATTACAGCGAGCACCCAATATGGGGGATGTTTCTGCCAAAAAATTGATTCAAATCATAGGATCTGCCGAAGGGGTATTCAAAGAAAAAAGGCACCACCTTCTTAAGGTACGGGGTATTGGAAGTTTAAAGCTGAAACATCTTAATGAGAAAGAGCTTCTTTTGGAAGCGGAGAAGGAGCTAGGGTTCATAGAGAAGAACGAGATAAACCATTCTTATTTTTTGGATCCTGGTTACCCAGAACGATTAAGGCATTGCCCGGATGGTCCTATACTCATATTCCAGTCTGGAAATATGGATTTAAAAAGCAAAAGGATTTTGAGTATTGTGGGGACTCGAAAGATAACCTCTTATGGCACGTCTTTTTGCCATCAATTTATAGAAGAATTAGCACCACTAGATCCAGTAATTGTATCTGGTTTCGCGTATGGAGTAGATATTACTGCACAAAAAGCAGCGATGGAACAAGGATTACAAACGGTGGGTTGTTTAGCGCATGGCCTCCATCAGATTTATCCGAAGAGTCATAAAAAGTATGTTTCCAAAATAAAGGAGCACGGGGGGTTCATTACCGAGTTTTGGAGTAATGACCCTTTTGACCGCAATAACTTTCTAAAACGAAACCGAATCATAGCAGGAATAAGCGAAGCCACCATTGTTGTAGAATCTGCCGAAAAAGGTGGGAGTTTGGTCACGGCAGATCTAGCTAATTCTTACAATCGTGAAGTATTTGCCATTCCAGGCAGGGCTGGTGATCTACAAAGCCAAGGATGCAATAACCTAATAAAGACACAACAAGCACAATTGATAACCTCGGCTGCTGACCTTGTTTATCTGTTGGGATGGGACATAAAGGAAGCAAAGCCGCAACCCAAACAAACCCAGCTTTTTGTGGAAATGGATGCCGACGAAAAGACAGTTTGGAAATACCTCAAAGAAAGGGATAAGGAGCTACTGGATGTAATTGCTATAGAATGTGGCTTCCCAACCCACAAAATAGCCTCCCTCTTACTTTCTTTGGAATTGAAAGGGGTTGTTAGGCCGTTACCTGGGAAATGGTTTCAGGTGATTTAGTAACCCACCTTATTCCGTACCCGAGCCAAGACAGCATTGGCAACCTCTTTGGCCTTTTGGGCTCCTTTTTCAAGAGCAGCGTCTACTTCATTCAGGTTTTCCATATAGTGATGGTAGCGGGCGCGTTCTTCAGAAAAACGATCTACAATACACTCGTATAGGGCCTGCTTGGCATGACCGTAACCATAGCCACCCGCCAGGTAATTGGAGTGCATTTCGGCAATCTCATCTTCAGAAGCCAATAATTGATACAAAGCAAACACATTGCAGGTATCGGGATCTTTGGGTTCTTCCAATGGAGTACTGTCCGTTTGTATGCCCATAATCTGCTTGCGGAGTTTTTTGTCGGGCAAGAATATGTTGATGATATTGTCTTTGGACTTGCTCATTTTACTACCATCGGTCCCGGGGACCAACATAGTATGTTCCTGTACCTTGGCTTCGGGCATTACAAACGTTTCCCCTCCAATCTTGGCATGAAAACGGGAAGCGACATCGCGTGTCATTTCCAGATGTTGCAATTGGTCTTTCCCTACGGGAACCACATCGGCATCATACAACAAAATATCGGCAGCCATCAACATGGGGTAGGTAAAAAGCCCTGCATTTACATCCTCCAAACGATCGGCCTTGTCTTTAAAACTGTGCGCCAAGGTGAGCCGTTGGTAAGGGAAAAAGCAACTTAAGTACCAAGAGAGCTCTGTAACCTGGGGGATATCGCTTTGGCGATAAAAAACGGTTTTTTCTATATCCAACCCAAAAGCCAACCAAGTAGCGGCTGTACTATAGGTGTTACTGCGAAGGGTTTCAGCATCCTTAATCTGGGTTAGGGAATGCATATCTGCAATAAAGAGGTACGAATCGTTATCGGGATTGTTCGCCATTTCTATGGCTGGCAGGATAGCTCCCAATATATTCCCCAAATGCGGGGTTCCTGTACTTTGTATTCCGGTAAGAATTCTTGGCATAATACGTTTGACTCAAATTTGAAAACAAAGGTACTTTTTTTGGAGTATTTGCAACTTTCAAATTAGTATTTTTGGCTGCAGATGAAATTCTTCCGTAACATAGGGTATGTTTTATACCGAATTTGGTTCTATGTGTTGGTAACACTTCCCATCTTAGTGATGTTTCCAATTTTGGTATTGAGCATCCTAAAGGATAGCTGGTATCCTTTTTTCTTTCGTTTGGCACGGATTTGGGCAAAAATCATTTTGATTGGAATGGGCTTTTACCCAAAAGTGAAACGGGATGTTGTTTTCGAAAAGGGGAAGAGTTATATGTTCGTGGCCAATCACACATCCATGACCGACATCATGCTTATGCTGTATGTGGTAACCAAAAACCCTTTTGTATTTGTTGGGAAAGCAGAGCTTGCCAAGATCCCGGTTTTTGGGTTTTTCTATAAACGGACCTGTATTTTGGTAGACCGATCCGATGTAAAAAGCCGCCACAATGTGTTTATCGAAGCCCAAAAACGATTGCAAAGGGGATTGAGCGTCTGCATTTTCCCCGAAGGAGGGGTGCCCGATGATGAGTCCCTCTTACTGAATGAATTTAAAGACGGCGCCTTCCGTTTGGCGATAGAGCATAAAATACCTATAGCTCCCATGACTTTTCACGACAACAAAAAACGCTTTTCCTATACCTTTTTTAGTGGGGGACCTGGTGTAATGCGAGTAAGGGTTCATGATATCATCCCTACGGGTATTTTAGAGCTGGAGGATAAACGTATGCTCCGCGAGCAGACCCGCGATATTATCCTAAAGGAGTTACAATCTCCAATAATAGAGTAGTATTCTATTGTTCTTCCTTTACAAACCTAAGATATCCATCGGTATGATAAGAGATATCGGCATCGCAACAGGTTAGGAATCCGGCACCGTCCAATACCAGGCTATTTACAGTAAGTTCCACAATTTGATAACTGAAAGCCGTATCGTCGGATAGAAACAGGATGGTGTTTTCATCTTCGACATAATCCCATGGGAACCAAAAATAAGAATCGTTGGTTTGAGTGCCTGGGGGGCATTTAGGGTTGTTGTTGGGACCCGTATAGGTAAGTCGCGTCGTTTGATCACTAAGCAATTCCATTAAAGTATGCTTGCGGCAACCATTCCATTGGTCCCATAAACTGGTAGATGCATTGCCATCACCATTTATGTCGATGGGTTCATCGGTATACCAGTCTACCAATCGCCAAGTAGTAACCAAAGTAGCTTCCTGTGGCCCTCCTATCACGGTGTTCCCTTCATCGTTTTGACAAGCCAATAAAGACAAACCCAAAAAAAGCAGATAGATCTTTTTCATTGTGGTTGGTTGATGTAATCTTAAATATACGGGATATTCTTGAGATCAAGGGAATATAGTAGTCTTGATTTTTGAAACGGGATTCATAAAAAAACCGTTCCTATGGCGATGGGAACGGTTTTTCTTTTCATCATTGTTTGGTATAATCCAAACCTAACCAACTAAAAAACTAACCTAAAACTTAAAACTCAATCCACTGTAAATCCCCAAATAGTAGGGCCTAAAGTCTACAGACGAATCCGTATACGGATTGAGCTGGTATTTAAACATAGGTTCAATATTAAACTTTAATCTTCTGCTTATTTTGTAATTGAATCCTAACCCAATGTTGGTAGAAAAACTTACCGAACTCAGGTTATTGGACTCACCCAGTACTTCACGGAAATTTCCGTCATTGGCTACAATTTCATTGTCTCCTAGGAACAAGGTGCTAAATCCACCAATCATGTTAATGCCAAATCGCTTATTGAGCAAGGAGTAGTTTATCTCCAATGGAATTTCGTAATAGGAAAGGTTCTGCGTTAATTCTGCATTATTTCCCCCTGTGGATTTAGGACGAAGGTTCTCGAATGGATTCATCTCATCCGTAGGGGTATTGGCCAATGTTCCTTTATCCAAAGCCGTTAATACATTGGTGCGTCCACCGTAGTCTACCGAGGCCAATGCAGAGGCAACAGGTCCTGTAGCCAATTCTATATCTCCTGTGGTATACCCAAGGTTTACATTGTTTACCCCAGAACGAATGCTTAAACGATCGTTGATAACATAACTAATCTGTACCCCATAACTGAAATTGGTATCCCCGCTTTGGGAGTTGTCGGCAAACATAGGGTCTATGGATGATCCTTCACCAAAACTATTATAGAAAACAGGCCCAAAGTTTGGGGTTACTTCCCATTGGCGTGTATCTTTATCATCAACTTTAGCAACGGCCTCTTCTTGGTCTTCAGCTATGGCGTCGAAAATGGATTTCTTGTTTTCTTCAGGGGTTTCCTTTGTCTCTTCTTTTTGTTGCTCTGTTTGGGTTACCGCATTTTCGGTGTCTTGAGGGATTATCTTGTTGGGATCTTTATCTAATAAAGGGTTCTTGAATTTTTCCTCGTTCCCTTTTTCCTCATTCTTGTTTTCTACAGCGACCCCTGTTTGTTGGGTATCCTGTATTTGGGAGTCTACTCCTTGGTTCTTTAAGATTTGTGGATTTTGGTTTTCCACTTTTTGCTGCTGATTCTTTTGGGAATCTGCTACAGCATCTTGTACAGAATTGTTTTTATCTATCCCAATGTTGTCTTTAAAAGGCTTATTTTCTGGAGAAGGAATTTTTTCTTGTTTTTCGACCGCAATTGCTTCTCTATTGTTACGCGATTTTTGAACAATTTGCTCCTGAGGGTCTACTTGCATGTCGTCTTTGGAAACCAACTCCCCATCCTTGGTAGGGGTTTCTATGTTATCTTCAGAAGAAATAGCTTCGTTTTCTATTTGTGGATCTACGATAGGATCGTCCTTTTCTATAGTCCGTTCGGTATTGTCATCTACAATAGCAGGATCTGTATCACCAAAGGGATCGAAAACCATATTTCCAACAGTGAGCAATAGAGCCAATATAGCAGCCACCCCGCCTAAACGCCACCATAGTGGAATTACCTTGCGGTCGTCCTTCTCTTTTTTCATTTTGGCCTGGATATTAGTCCAAACTTCAGGAGAAGGAGCTGCTTCAAATTGCTGCAATTGCTCTTTGAACAGATCGTCTATGTGTTTCTTATCACTCATCAAATCACCTCATTACGAGGAGGGTTACTGTTTATTTTGATCGTTAAGAAACGATTCTACTTTCTTTTTAAGGATCATTCGGGCCCGTGCTAAATTCGATTTGGATGTTCCATCCGAAATTTCGAGCATTTCGGCAATTTCCTTGTGCGAATAGCCATCCAACACATACAGGTTAAAAACCAAACGATACCGATCGGGCAGTTCCTGAATGATTTTCAATAAAAAATCCAAAGGAACCTGGGTGGTTTCGACCTCTACCTCGGCATCTTCCAGCTTTTCCTCGTTCGAAATATCGAATACCCTTTTTTTCCTGTATTTCTGAAGCACCGTATTTACGGTTATACGCTTCATCCAGCCTTCAAAAGAACCTTTTCCTTGGTACTGCTCAATCCTATTGTAAATAGTGATGAATGCATCCTGCAGACTATCCTCTGCTTCGACACGGTTGGGGGAATACTTTAAGCATATCCCAAACAAAACACGGGAATACTGCTTGTATAAGGCTTCCTGTGCTTTAGCATTGCGCCGTTTGCATTCTTCTATGAGCTGTTGTAACGTCAAATATGGTTGGCTAGTTTAGTAATTTAACTACCTTATAACGTAAGCAGGCAACCATATCGCCCAAGTTGCTACATTCTGTAGATACAGAGGGGGAAAAAGGGTTGCGTGGGGCTAATAAAAATCTTAGGAAGCCACTGCAGCAATGGCTTCTTTTATTTTTTGTTCCAATTCTTCCATAAGCTCGGGATTGTCCAGTAAGAGGGTTTTTACTGCATCACGTCCTTGCCCAAGCTTGGTATCATCGTAACTAAACCAAGAACCGCTTTTTTTCACGATTTCGTAAGCTACACCCAAATCGATGATCTCTCCTACTTTAGAAACTCCTTCTCCATACATGATGTCGAATTCGGCCGTCCTAAAGGGAGGGGCTACTTTGTTCTTAACAATTTTTACACGGGTTTTGTTTCCTACCACGCCACCTTGACTGTCCTTGATTTGTGTGGAACGTCGTATGTCGAGCCTTACGGAGGCATAGAACTTTAATGCGTTCCCCCCTGTAGTGGTCTCTGGGTTTCCAAACATTACCCCAATCTTTTCACGCAATTGGTTAATAAATACTACAGTACAGTTGGTCTTGCTTATGGACGAGGTAAGCTTTCGAAGAGCTTGCGACATGAGTCGTGCATGCAATCCCATTTTGCTATCCCCCATTTCCCCTTCAATTTCACTTTTTGGGGTCAATGCAGCTACCGAATCGACAATAATGATATCTATAGCTCCACTTCTAATAAGGTTATCGGCAATTTCAAGGGCTTGCTCCCCATTATCGGGTTGTGAAATGATGAGGTTCTCTATATCCACGCCTAGTTTTTCGGCATAATAACGGTCAAAAGCATGTTCTGCATCTATAAAAGCCGCGATGCCTCCATTTTTCTGTGCTTCTGCAATGGCGTGTAGGGTGAGGGTGGTTTTACCGGAGGATTCGGGGCCGTATATTTCGACAACTCTTCCCCTTGGGTATCCACCTACCCCCAAGGCCAAATCCAAGCCCAAAGATCCTGTTGGAATAACCTCTACTTCTTGTACGGCGGCATCCCCCATTTTCATTACGGTTCCTTTTCCGTAGGTCTTATCCAGTTTGTCCAGTGTAAGTTTTAACGCCTTTAATTTCGCTTCTTTTTCGCTGCTCATGTGTCTATCTGTTGAAAATTCTTAAAACGTTAAAGGTAGTATTTCTACCACTTCGGCACAATAGGAAAAAGCCTTCCCTTCCTTTTTTTGTCAACAATGGCACAAAAGCGTATTTTTGCCGCGATTAGTATCAATTTTATCTTTTTTTCACCTAAAAACGTATAGCATGCAACTGTACAACACTTTAAGTGCCAAAGAGAGAGCAGAATTATTGGAACAGGCTGGAGAAGACCGCCTTACGCTTTCTTTTTACCAATACGCCAAGATTGGCAACCCCGACCTTTTTAGAAATCATTTGTTTATCGCTTGGGACGAGATGGATGTCCTGGGCCGAATTTATGTTGCTCATGAAGGAATTAATGGGCAATTATCGGTACCAGCCAACAACTTTGAACAATTCAAGGAATTCCTCGACGGAATTTATTTTTTGAAGGATGTCCGCCTTAATATTGCTGTTGAACAAGATTTAAAATCGTTCCTAAAACTCAAGGTAAAGGTGCGTAAAAAGATTGTGGCCGATGGGTTGAATGACGATACCTTCGATGTGACCAACAAAGGGGTACACGTAAATGCAGAGCGTTTTAATGAACTCATAGAAGATCCGGACACTGTTTTGGTCGATATGAGGAATCATTACGAAAGTGAAATAGGTCACTTTAAGGGAGCTATTACGCCCGACGTAGATACCTTTCGGGATTCCTTGGATATTATAGAAGAAGACCTGAAAGAACACAAAGAAGATAAGAAACTGGTGATGTACTGTACAGGGGGAATCCGATGTGAAAAAGCAAGTGCTTATTACAAGCACAAAGGATTCAAGAATGTATTCCAGTTAGAAGGAGGAATTATTGAGTATACCCGCCAAGTAAAGAACCAAGGGTTGGAGAATAAATTTATTGGGAAGAACTTTGTATTCGACCACCGTAGGGGCGAGCGGATTTCGGACGATATCATCGCACAGTGCCACCAATGTGGAAAACCTTGCGACACCCATGTAAATTGTGCCAACGAAGCGTGTCACCTGTTATTCATCCAATGCGACGAATGTGCCGAAAAAATGGAGCATTGCTGCAGTGATGAATGTGTTGAAGTTATCCAGTTACCTTACGAAGAACAGAAGCGCCTTCGAAGTGGAAAGCACAACAGCAACAAGATTTTCAAGAAAGGTCGTTCCGAGAAATTGAAATATAAGGATTAAGTGATCTAATCTTTTACAATAAGTACAGTGTTCTGTTGCTTATGGGTCTGGGAGCTTATTTTTATGAAATAGGTGCCTTGGGTAAATTCTATATCAGATGTAATCTCGCGAACATTTTGGTAGCTTTTTTCCATTAAAAGCCTACCTGTTGTGTCGAATATCCTTAGTTCTGCATCTATCAATGTGGTTTTAAAAACAATTCTGAAATTATCCTGAACGGGATTGGGATAGACATCAAATTCGAGAAGACCTTGATCTTCAACCGTAGCGACACTACAATCTTCATTAGGGTCAAGAGGGTCGGAACCGCAGTTTATCTCTTCTAGATCGGTATCCCCATCTCCATCGGTATCTTCATCGTAGGGATCTGTATTATAACCCACCTCTTCATCGTTGGTGAGGCCATCATTGTCGCAGTCTGCTTGTTGCCAAATTGGGTTGGAAGCATCATAATCTGTATAACCAGGCCCTCTGGCTGGATCGCAAGGATCCAACGGGTCAGAAATTTCAGTAGGAATGGGAGGGGTAGAAGGGTCGTCTATTTGATCGACTTCCTCGCCATTGGTAAGACCATCTCCATCACAATCTATAACATCCCAGGACGAAGTGTCCAGTGTTTGGTTGGCCACTATTAAACTACAAGGATCGTTGGGGTCTGTGTTGTCTAAAATTTCCTGGGCGTTGGATACTCCATCTCCATCGGTATCGATAAATAAGTTGGTATCTCCCTGATAAAAATAGACAGATCCGGATCTTGATAAAAAGTCATTTCCATTTTCGTCATGATCTTCCCATATGGCGCCTATGACTCCGTCTGCTTGGAAAAGGGCAGCATCATAGGCAAAAAAGTCCATAGCTTCCCGATCTTCTGCAACCATTTTTCTTCGTTGTACCCAATTGTTTGGGCCCAAGCGTTCATAGGCATATGCAGCTCCGGCATCGGTTAAAGGGTTGTTTCCGTTTTCGTCGGTATCTACCCGATACCCTCCAGCAATAGCATAATCTCCGTCTACAGCTACGGTAAACCCTACCAGTCCGTTGTCTTCGGGATCGGAAGGGACTACTTTTCCATCTTCAGTCCACGTTCCCGTTCCGTCAATTTTAAAAATATAGGCCGCTCCCGCATTTGGAAAAACAGTACCTCCACCTGCATCAAAGTTCATATTGCTTGCCCCTGCAATCATAGATCCTGCATCCATATCTACAGAAATCCCAAAATCATTTCCGCTGTCCAAATTAACATCGGAACCAATAATTTGCTGTGTTTCCTCCCAATCTCCATTACTGTTTTTTTGAAAAGCATATACATAACCACGACTTAAGGGTGCTGCATTTGGAGCCCCTACCATAATAAATTCTCCATTGGTGGCAAGATCAGTGGCAAAATAATCCATGACATCCCTGTCTGAAGCAACTATTTTTTGGGTTTGCTCCCAAACGTCTGATGCGTTTCTTTCAAAAACATAAGCAGAACCTGCGTCCCCAACGGGATTGCCGCCCTGTGCATCTTCATCGTCCAAAGGGGTGCCAACAACAAGCACATCTCCAAAAATATCTATGGAAATCCCGAAGTTGTCCGATCCTTGGCGATCGGACGCTACAATTTTTTGATGGAATGACCAAGTGCCATCGCCACCACGTTTAAAGATATAAGCCGATCCTGCTTGCAACATGGGGTTTTGCTCATTTTCATCTTCGTCTTCAAACTTGGCCCCGACAACTAAAAAGTCGCCCGAAATAGCGACAGATTCACCAAATAGATCGGATACGTTTCGTATAGGGGCGGTTATTTTTTGAGAAAAGTTCCAATTGTTGGAAGCATCTTTAGTATAAATGTATACTGAACCTGAAGCGGTTAAGGGGTTTTCGCCATTTTCGTCTTCATTATCCGAGCGAGCTCCAACAATCATCGTATCGCCATCTATGGCTACGTCATAACCAAATCGATCATCTTCATCACGATCTGAAGAAACTATTTTTTGTAACTGATCCCAATTTTGGGATTGGGCTACACCTGAAAAAAGGAAGAAAACCAAAAGACTAAAAACAAACTTCATGGTAAAAGTGTGATTATAAAATGCATTTAAAGCTAATGATAAAACCAGCTATAACAAAGAAATTTAAAGAATGGAGGTCAACAGGATAATTTCAACCAAAGGATCTATTCATATAATCCAAATATTGGTATATTTACTGATTGTAAATTAGTTTAATCTCCGTCTCTTTTTATTTGAAAAAGAGCTATATATAAAAAACATGGGCTGTACCAGTTGCGCAACAGGCGCCGATGGACAACCAAAAGGCTGTAGGAACAATGGTACCTGTGGCTCCGATGGCTGTAACAAACTAACCGTATTCGATTGGCTTTCCAACATGTCATTGCCTGGCAATGTAGATCCTTTCAATGCAGTGGAAGTCCGTTTTAAGAACGGGCGAAAGCATTTTTACCGAAACCCAGATAACCTTTCTTTAAGTATTGGCGATATTGTGGCAACCGAGGCTTCTCCTGGACATGATATTGGTATCGTAACCCTCACTGGGGAATTGGTGCGTGTGCAGATGAAAAAGAAAAAGCAGCAAACCACCATCGATGAGTTGCCCAAGATATACCGTAAAGCGTCCCAAAAGGACATCGATGTCTGGCAAAAGATGCGCGATAAAGAGCTCGATGTGCAGAAGCAATCCCGTGAAATTGCCATGCGGTTGGGCTTGCAAATGAAAATAAGCGATATCGAATACCAAGGAGATGGCTCTAAGGTTATTTTTTATTACACAGCCGAAGAACGGGTGGATTTTCGCCAATTAATCAAGGATTTGGCAAGGGCCTTCAGTACCCGTATCGAAATGAAACAAGTAGGTTTCCGCCAAGAAGCAGCCCGTTTGGGAGGTATTGGTTCCTGTGGCCGCGAACTCTGCTGTTCCACTTGGTTAACCGATTTTAGGAGCGTAAATACATCGGCTGCCCGATTTCAGCAGCTTTCATTGAATCCACAAAAACTAGCGGGTCAATGCGGTAAACTGAAGTGTTGCCTCAACTACGAATTGGATACCTATTTGGAAGCTTTGGAAGAATTCCCCAAAACCGATATTAAACTCGAAACCGAAAGAGGACGTGCCCACTGCCAGAAAGTAGACATTTTTAAAGGGCTCATGTGGTTTTCCTACGAAAAGGAAAACATGACTTGGCACGAAATGGAAGTGGCTCGGGTAAATGAGATCGTAGAACTGAATAAGAAGGGCCAAAAAGCCACAAGCCTAGAAGATTATATCGAAGACAAAATCCTGCCAGCTAAAGAATTGTTCGAAAATGTAGTTGGGCAAGACAGTTTAACCCGCTTCGATCAGCCCAAGCGAAGAAGGAAAAAACGAAGGAACAAAAACAATAAAAAGAAAACGACTGGAGTTACAGCAACAGGGTCTGATAACAAAAAGAAATCCTCTTCTGGTAAAAACAGGAATAGAAACCGTAATCGCAACCGAAACCGAAACAACAAGAATGCATAAACTGGCTGGGATTCTTTTTTTAACGCTTTTATTTGTAAGCTGTGATTCAAAAATCGTAGTAGGTGAAATGCGTGATTTGCCAGGAACTTGGCACAAAGATGATGCTTTGGAGTTTCAAGTACCTGTTTTGGATTCGCTAAAGAAATACAATGTATTTTTCCACATTCGAAACACCAACGATTACCCTTTTAACAACCTCTTTTTAATTGCCTCCATGGAGTTTCCACACGGAAAAACCATTACAGATACCTTGGAATACCGAATGGCTGCAGCCGATGGTACTTGGCTGGGAACGGGTATAGGGAGTGTTAAGGAAAACAAGCTCTGGTACAAAGAGGATGTTTCTTTTTTTGAAGACGGAAATTACAAACTCACCCTTTCCCATGCAGTGCGCAATAACGGTGAGGTTCATGGCGTTACCCAATTAGAAGGAATTACCGAAGTTGGCTATAGTATAGAAGAAGCAAACCATCAACCCTAACAACTTATGGCAAAGCAGGCAAACAAACGATCGGGCAAGAAGAAAGAGCAGGGCTCTGTAAGAAAGCATATAAAAACCTTTTGGATTATAATTGGCTCTGGGGTTTTCTTGATTTTTCTATTGTTTTTATTGGCGTCTTGGGGTGCTTTTGGCAAGTTACCCGATGAGACCAGTTTAGAAAACCCAGAGAAAGACCTTGCCACACAGATCATTTCTGAAGATGGTGAAGTAATCGGGAAATTCTTTAAGGAAAACAGAACCCCTGTTCAGTATGAAGATTTGCCAGAGCATTTAGTAAATGCTTTACTAGCCACTGAAGATGTACGCTTTTATGATCATGCTGGAATTGATGGAAGAGGTACCGTAAGGGCATTTGCTTTTTTGGGTACCCGTGGAGGGGCCAGTACAATTTCCCAACAATTGGCTACTCAGTTTTTTACGGGCGCCAGGGCTCGCAATAAATTTCAGCGTGGTATTCAGAAAGTCAAGGAGTGGATTATAGCTACCCGCTTGGAGCGACGCTATACAAAAGAAGAGATCATTACCATGTATTTTAACGTGTATGATTTCTTGAATTTGGCTATTGGTATTGAATCTGCTTCTAATATCTATTTCGACAAAGCTCCGCAAGATCTTAACATTGAAGAATCGGCCATGTTGGTTGGAATGTTCAAAAACGCATCGTTGTATAACCCGCGAAGAAACCCTGAAGGGGTAATGAATCGAAGGAATGTGGTGCTGAGGCAAATGGCCAAATATGATTATATCACAGAGAAGCAAAAAGATTCTCTGCAACAGCTTCCCTTAAATGTGAAATTTACCCCACAGGATCATGATGAGGGGATTGGAACCTATGTTCGTGAATACATTCGTGGATACATGAAAACATGGGCAAAGGAAAATCCAAAACCTGACGGAAGCCTTTACGACATTAACAGCGATGGGTTAAAGATATATACTACGATCAATGCCAACATGCAAAAATACGCAGAGGAAGCCGTAGATGCCCACATGCCAAGACTCCAGAAAGAATTCGATAAGCAAAACCAAAAAAACAAAACGAGTCCATTTCGGGACATCACTAAAGAGGAAATCGATCAGATCATGAATTCTGCCATGCGGAGAACAGATCGTTGGAGGGAGATGAAAGGAAAAGGTATTAGTGAGAAGGACATTATAGAAAGCTTCAGCAAAAAAACCCAGATGAAAATATTTTCCTGGGGCGGTGATATCGATACCCTTATGACTCCTATGGATTCCATTCGGTATTACAAAAACTTTTTCCGGGCGTCGTTGTTGTCCATGACCCCTCAAACCGGGGAGATAAAAGCATGGGTGGGTGGTATAAACTACAAGCACTTTAAGTACGATATGGTAGAGACGGGGAGAAGGCAAATAGGTTCTACATTTAAACCGTTTGTATATGCCACAGCCATTGATCAAATGCATATGTCGCCTTGCGACACCTTACCCAATACCCCTTGGACCATTCCGGCAGGAAAACATGGGAATATGAAAGACTGGAGCCCTAAAAATAGCGATGGTCAGTATGGTGGAATGATGAGCTTAAGAGGAGCGTTGGCCAGTTCTGTAAATACCATTACGGCACGATTAATAGACAGAGTAGGGCCAAGGCCTGTACTCGATTTGGTTGAAAAGATGGGAGTAGATACCGAAGAGGTATTGGAAGTGCCTTCAATTGCTTTGGGAACACCCGATATTACTTTATACGAAATGGTAGGTGCCTATAGCACTTTTGCCAACGAAGGGGTGTATGTAAAACCTATTTTGGTACAGCGTATCGAGGACAAAAACGGAACCATATTATACCAAAACATTCCAGAAACCAAAGATGTAATCAGTAAGGAAACAGCCTATGTAACCGTAAGCCTTATGGAAGGGGTTACCCAAGGCGGTTCTGGATCAAGATTACGCCATGCGTACGCTAAAGAACGATCCGATTACAAAAGCATTATCACGGGCTATCCTTATGAATTCAACAATCCCATTGCAGGAAAGACGGGAACCACACAAAACAATAGTGATGGGTGGTTTATGGGAATGGTGCCTAATCTGGCCACAGGAGTATGGGTAGGAGGAGAAGATAGGGCTACGCACTTTGGATCAACCCGCTACGGACAGGGAGCCGCTATGGCATTGCCCATTTGGGGGGTTTTCATGAAAAAGTGTTATGAAGATGAGACTTTAGATGTCTCCAAGGGGAGCTTTAAAAAACCCGAGAAAATTTCCATAGAAACAGATTGCAAAGCCTATAAAAATCAAAACGAAGGCGATACCGACGAGATCCCCGATGACGAAATTGATTTCTAATTTATAGCATTCCAAAGAACCCGAAAACCTCTTTGTTTTATTTGGCAAAGAGGTTTTTTTATGCCTTCAAATTTCAGTACTTTTAATCAAAATTTTAAAGGATGATTACAAAAACAGTAGCGAATGTCGAAGAAGCTTGTAAAGGCGTAAAAGACGACATGACCTTTATGTTGGGTGGATTCGGCTTGTCCGGGATCCCCGAAAACTGCATAGCCCAATTGGTGACCCTTAATGTGAAGAATGTTACCTGTATTTCCAATAACGCAGGGGTAGATGACTTTGGCCTTGGGTTGTTGCTGCAAAAGCGGCAGATCAAAAAAATGATTTCTTCCTATGTGGGTGAAAATGCCGAATTCGAAAGACAAATGCTCAGTGGTGAATTGGAGGTCGATCTTATTCCCCAGGGAACCTTGGCGCAACGTTGCCGTGCAGCCCAAAGTGGAATACCAGCTTTTTTTACCCCAGCGGGCTACGGAACCGAAGTGGCCGAAGGAAAAGAGTCTAGGGAGTTTAACGGAAAAATGCACATACTGGAACATGCCTTTAAAGCCGATTTTGCTTTTGTAAAAGCTTGGAAAGGAGACACAGCAGGAAATCTCATTTTTAAAGGGACTGCACGTAATTTTAACCCCAATATGTGTGGAGCAGCGACCATTACTGTTGCAGAAGTAGAAGAATTGTTGCCTGCTGGCGAACTGGATCCAAATGATATCCACATTCCAGGAATTTTTGTACAGCGTATTTTTCAAGGGGCTCGCTACGAAAAACGAATTGAAAATCTAACCGTAAGAAAAAGAGACTAATGGCATTATCCAAAGATCAGATCGCACAACGAATAGCCCAAGAGGTAAAGGATGGATATTATGTAAACTTGGGAATTGGAATTCCCACTTTGGTAGCCAATTTTGTCCGTGAGGATATCGAAGTAGAGTTCCAGAGTGAGAATGGAGTATTGGGCATGGGGCCTTTTCCATATGAAGGAGAGGAAGATCCAGACCTTATCAATGCAGGGAAGCAAACCATTACGGCTCTAAAAGGAGCTTCCTTTTTCGATTCAGCTACTAGCTTTTCCATGATTCGGGGGCAACATGTAGACCTTACTATTTTAGGGGCTATGGAAGTGGCCCAGAATGGAGATATTGCCAACTGGAAAATCCCTGGTAAGATGGTTAAAGGAATGGGGGGCGCTATGGACTTGGTGGCTTCTGCCGACAATATTATTGTAGCCATGATGCATACCAATAGAGCTGGGGCATCCAAACTACTAAAGGAATGTTCCCTTCCTTTAACAGGGGTAAATTGTGTGAAGAAAATCGTTACTAACCTAGCGGTCCTTTCTGTAGAAGACAATAATTTCCGATTATTGGAGAGAGCTCCTGGCGTTACCGTAGAAGAAATACAGGCAGCTACAGAAGGGAACCTTATCGTAGAGGGAGATATTCCAGAAATGACCTTCTAAATACGTATCACATATTTTTTAATTACGATCCTCTCGCACAATTGCGAAAGGATAAATTTAGCCTTATGGGTACTTAAAAAAGGCTTCAGAAGAACTACACAGATCGTAATGAAAAACTGTAAATTATCGACTAATGTTAAAAAAATATGCATTTCATCGAAAAAATGATGCATTTTATCTTGTTTTTAAATCTTTTTTTCCATTTTAGTCATCCCAAAACGATAACCGACTTAACCTACTTATGAAAACAATTACCGATTCAATAAAAAGTACAGTGCAGTTCATTAGGAACGTAATGTATGTAGCCAAAAAGGTCTTTTTGTTGATGTAACGTTGAGATAACTTTTTTACCCCAAGTCTGCAACGATTCAGATAAAGGTAGGCCCGTTCTTTGTGAGGTTAGGACGGGCTTTTTTTATACTCTTAAATTCCCTTCGGGATGGCTTCTATAAGTTTCTTGGTGTATGGGCTATTGGGATGTGCATAGATTTCGTCTGCATCACCCAACTCTTCAATTCTACCCTCATTCATTACCAATAATTGATCTGACATAAACTTAACAACGGCCAAATCGTGGGAAATGAATATATAGGTAAAACCAAAGTCCTCCTTAAGCTCATTCAGCAAATTCAAAACTTGAGCCTGTACAGAAATGTCAAGGGCAGAAACCGATTCGTCACAAATAACCAGTTTGGGTTCCAACGCGATGGTTCTTGCAATCCCTACACGTTGTCTTTGTCCTCCGGAAAGTTCATGGGGATACCTGCCAAAAAAGCTTTCGTCCAGTCCCACCCGGATAATAAGTTCCAGGGCTCTTTTTTCACGATCTTTTTTAGAATACCCAACACCGTGAACCAACATAGGTTCCATAAGGGCTGCGCCAATGGTTAATCTAGGGTTTAAGGAAGAGTAAGGATCCTGAAATATAAGCTGTATTTCTTTTCTAAGGTTCCTTATTTCATGGGCCTTCAAGTCGGTTAAGCTTTTCCCGCGGTATAGGATTTTCCCAGTGGATGCTTTTTCGAGTTGCAGGATGGTTTTACCCAAAGTGGATTTTCCACAACCCGATTCACCCACCAGCCCTAGGGTTTCGCCTTCAAAAACAGAGAAACTTACGTCGTCCACCGCTTTAACATTGTGTTTTTTTCCAAACCATTGTGACTTCCCGTAATATTGCTTTCTAAGGTTACGAACTTCTAAGATAGGGGTTTGCGTATATAGTTTTTTGTGTTTTAAGGCGCGTTGCTGTGAAGTGATTTCCTTTGGCTTAAAACTGTTGTCTTTAAGGGAGGCTATGGTAGGAAGGGTTTTAAGTCTTTTCCCTAAAGTGGGTCGGGAAGCCAATAAGGCTTTGGTATATTCTGCTTTGGGAAGTTTAAAAACCGAATAAACGGTTCCCTGTTCCACGATGTCCCCTTTGTACATCACCACAACCCGATCTGCAATCTGACTCACCAAACTAAGATCATGGGAAATAAAAATAAGGCTCATCCCGGTATCTTTTTGGAGCTCTTTCAACAGTTCTATGATCTCTTTTTGAACCGTTACATCCAAAGCTGTGGTAGGCTCGTCGGCAATAAGCAGTTTTGGCTTACAGGCAATGGCCATAGCAATCATGACCCGTTGCATTTGCCCGCCGCTAATCTGGTGTGGATAACTGTTGTAAATATCCTTAGGGCGGGGCAATTTTACTTTTTCGAAAAGGGAAAGAGTTTCCTTTTTAGCTTCGGAAGAAGAATAGGACAGGTGGTGCCGTAATATTTCCGATACCTGCTTGCCACATTTCAAGGAAGGATTTAAGGCGCTCATGGGTTCCTGGAAGATCATGGCGATGTCTTTTCCACGGATATTTCGAAAGTCCGATGCAGATTCCTGCAACAGATCATTCCCTTCAAAAAGGATTTCCCCTTCAATTTGGGAGTGCTTTTTGGGAAGGAGCCCCATTATGGATAAGCAGGAAACAGATTTTCCAGAGCCGGATTCCCCAACGATTCCCAAGATTTCATTACGGTTAACCTGAAATGAAATGCCATGGACCACTTGGGTGCGTTGGTTTTTTTTCCCAAAGGAAATAGAGAGGTTATTTATATGTAAAAGAGAAGCTTCAGACATAATATCAAAGATAGTTTTTACGGCTTTTCCGCACAAAAAATATGTTTAGCCTACCAAATCACTAGGTTATAAAATATTAGTAATGAAGTCATTGCTAAAAATTGTTGCCGTTCGTCGAATAAAATTTGATATTTCATAAAAAAACATTTATTTTGTTGCACAATCCCCAATATTTAGCCTTATAAACGGATAAATGTTTAAATTTTTTACCAAATTACTTAACATTTATGAAAATTGTTAAAAAAGATGTCATAAGTGCTTAATTATTTTGAATTTCTCCCCCAATCAAACAAAAGAATGTTCACTATTTATTAATTAACAAACCTAAACTATTATGATAAGAATACGCTTCTTCTAACCAACTTCCCAAAGCAGCTTTTATTCCCCATTTCCTAGATCCCTTACCTTGTTTTCTACATAGGAAGCACTGGAGACGTATGCCCTATTGGCTATAAAGAATCTAATCAAAAATTTTTTAAGAATGAAAAAAATGTATCTCGTTGTTCTATTGTGTATGATAGGGCAACTAACCTTTTCACAGAATTTAATGGATGGGATAGTGCATGAGTACTTTAATGTACTGAAGGGGGAGTCCCAATTCAAACAATCAGATCTGTCACAGTGGAGGATTACCGATGTGGTTCCTTCCCTAAATCCAGACATTCAACACGTTTATGTGCAACAGCTTCACAACAACATTCCAATCCAGTATGCTACGTATAAGCTTACGGTAAAGAATGGTAAAGTAACTTGGCACATAGATCAGTTTATTACGAATGTGGCAGAAAAAGTTGCAACCACTCAAGCCAGCTTAACGCCAGAAGCTGCCGTTATGAAAACGGTACAACAGCATCAATTGATCGCACCAAAATTACAAGGCACAAGAAGCGCCGATGGAACGTTTGTATACAACGATTCGAGGGCGGCTTTAGAGCCTATTGAGGTAAAACAAATGTATCAAGTACACAATGGTGAAATCCGATTGGTTTGGAACGTAAGTTTTTACCAGAAAGATGGCCAACATTGGTGGAATGAAAATATCGATGCCGTAACAGGGCAAGTACTTCGTACCGAAGATTGGGTAATTACCTGTAACTGGGGCGACGCTCATGAAAATCACAACCACGCTCATGAAAGTATTATTGAAGAAGCACCCGTGGTAGCAGGCCCTGCTAACTTTATGGCTGGAGAAAGCTATAATGTATATGAAATGCCAAAAGAGAGTCCTTTGGATGGAGGGAGAACCATTGTAACAGACCCTCAAAACCTAACGGCCTCCCCATTTGGTTGGCATGACACCAATGGTGCTGCAGGAGCAGAATACACTATTACTCGTGGTAATAATGTGTGGGCGCAAGAGGACACCAATGGAAACAACGGTACCGGATTTTCCCCAGATGGAGGCGCTGGATTGGATTTCGACTTCCCAATTAACTTAAACAATCAGCCAAGCACATATCAATCAGCAGCCATTACCAACCTTTTCTACTGGAACAACATCATGCACGATGTATTTTATCAGTATGGTTTTAATGAAGCCAGTGGAAATTTCCAAGAAAACAATTATGGAAATGGCGGTATAGGAGGCGACTCTGTATTTGCCGATGCACAGGACGGTGCAGGGACCAACAATGCAAATTTTTCTACCCCGCCTGATGGAGGTAACGGTAGAATGCAGATGTTCCTTTGGACCACAGCAAATCCACAAATTGATGGGGATTTGGATAATGGAATCATTGCACACGAGTATGGACATGGAATTTCCATCCGTTTGGTTGGAGGACCAGGAACCAATGGTTTAGGTGGATCTGAGCAAATGGGAGAAGGATGGAGTGACTGGTTTGGATTAATGCTGACGATGAAAGTTGGCGATGCAGGAACCGATTCTAGAGGAATTGGAAACTATGCGTTAGCCGAAGACTCCAATGGAGGTGGAATTCGTCCAACTCCTTATTCTACAAATACAGCCATTAATGGAACCACTTATGGTGATATTGGCGGATTAGCCGTCCCTCATGGTGTAGGATATGCCTATGCTACCATCCTTTGGGATTTAACTTGGGCTTTGGTTGCTCAAGACGGATTCGATACCGACTTCTATAATGGTACGGGAGGAAATAATGTTGCCATGGCATTGGTAATTGAAGGGCTTAAAAACACAGCCAACAATCCAGGATTCGTTTCTGGACGTGATGGAATGCTACAAGCAGATCAAGATCTATACGGTGGACAGTATAACTGTATAATTTGGGATGTATTTGCTGCTCGTGGAGTTGGAGTAGATGCCAACGAAAACACCAATGGTGGAACCAACACCAATAACGATCAAACTACTTCCTTTACTAGTGGTTGTGGTGGTGGAACACCTGATGCTTGTTCTGGCACGGTTTCTTCATATCCAGATGATGAGAGTTTCGAAACCAACCTGGGTAACTGGACACAGTCTACGCAAGATGATCTTAACTGGACCCGTGACAGTGGCGGCACACCTTCCAACAATACAGGACCATCCAATGCCGCAGACGGAACCTTCTACATCTATGTGGAGGCCTCCGGGAATGGAACAGGATACCCTAACAAGCGTGCGATCCTGAACTCCCCTTGCTATGACCTTAGCGGTGAGTCTGGCGCAACCTTCGACTTCAGCTATCATATGTTTGGTGCTGCAGATATGGGAAGCATCGACCTCGAGGTGAGTACGGACGACGGAGCCACTTGGACCAGCATCTGGAACCAAACGGGCAACCAGGGCAACCAGTGGAACTCCCAGAGTATTAACTTAAACGCCTATGCGGGTGAGTCTAACTTCCGTATGCGTTTTAACCGTGTAACAGGAAGTACCTGGCAAGCGGATATCGCACTGGATGCGTTTAGCATGCAAGGTGGTAGTACCCCAGATACTGAAGCACCTTCGGTTCCAACGAACCTGGCCGCTTCCAACATAGCCGATACCACACTGACACTAACCTGGAACGCTTCCACGGACAATGTGGGTGTAACAGGCTACGAGGTGTTCCAGGATGGGTCGAGCATCGCTACGACTGCCAATACTACCTATAACGTTACAGGCCTTACGGCTGGAACCAGCTACGATTTCAACGTACGTGCGTTCGATGCGGCAGGAAACAACTCTGCACAGAGTAACACAGCCAGCGCAACCACAACCGGTGGCGGAGGTGGTGGCTGTACGGGCGGTGTAACCGTTGGGTACAGCGAAGGGTTCGAGAGCTCCATTGGTGCCTGGACACAGGCCACGGGAGACGACCTTAACTGGACACGCGACAGCGGAGGTACGCCATCCAACAATACGGGGCCATCGAGTGGTTCAGGAGGAAGTACCTGGTATATGTATGTGGAAGCCTCCGGAAACGGAACGGGCTACCCGAACAAACAAGCGATCTTGAACTCCCCATGTATCGACCTTTCGGGCGAGACCGAGGCCGATTTCACCTTCGACTACCACATGTTCGGTTCCAACGACATGGGAAGCATCGCCCTGGAGGCGAGCACCGATGGTACAACATGGACGAGCATCTGGAGTCAGACGGGCAACCAGGGCAACCAGTGGAATGCGCAGACCGTGAGTCTTGATGCCTATGCAGGCGGCACGGTAGAGCTGCGCTTCAACCGTATCACTGGTGGTACCTGGCAGGCCGATATTGCGATAGACAATGTTGCCGTTGCTTCTGGTGGCGGTGGTGGAGGAAACCCACCGACAGGCTACTGTGCTTCCAATGGTAACAACACCAGCGATGAGTACATCCAGCGTGTTCAGATAGGTAGCATCGACAACAGTACGGGTGCTTCTGCGGGAGGTTACGGTGACTTTACCAATCTTTCCACCAACCTTTCTTCGAGCAACAGCATCACGATCACGCCATTGTGGACGGGTACTGTTTACGCAGAGGGTTATGCGGTGTTTGTGGACTGGAACCGTGACGGTGACTTTGGCGATGCCGGTGAACTGGCATTCTCCCAGACGGCTACTACGGCTACACCCATAAATGGAAGCTTCAATGTCCCTGCTGGGGCATCGGCCGGTCCAACAAGGATGCGTGTATCCATGAAGTACAACGATGTTCCCGATCCCTGTGAGAGTTTCTCTTGGGGTGAAGTAGAGGATTACATTGTGGTGATCCCAACTTCGTTGCAGACGTCCAATGGAGAGTCTTCAGGTAGGATTATTAGTGCTTCGGAGATATTCTTGTATCCGAACCCGGTACATGGGGGATTACTGAATATTGCAATTTCTGATGGCATTGCTACAGAATATGAGATCTATAATGTATTGGGTCAGTTGGTTGTGAAGGGGAATTTTGAGGAAACTATCGATGTTTCCGAGCTACAAGGCGGCATGTATATGCTTAAAATAGCTGTAGGAAACCAGAGTTTTGTTAAAAACTTCATCGTAGATTAATTGTAATCAGATAATCGAAAAAGAGCCTGTTTCCAAGAGGAGACAGGCTCTTATTTTTTGTAAATAATTGATAATCAAATTGTAGGAATTTTCCTGTTAAACGAAAATAATGGTAGTTCATCGAATTTGTGTTTGGACATTCACAATAATACGTTTAATTCGTTGCGCAACTAGCCAATAAACCAAATTACGTATTAACGAAAACACAACCAAAATGAAAAGAATTACCCAATTCCTAATTTTCGGTTTCTTGTTTGTTTCTATGGCATCTTTAGCACAAGAGCGTAATTGTGCTGCCATGGACGATTTAGACCGAAGATTGCAGGAAGACCCCCGTTTGGAGTTGAGGATGCAGCAAATTGAAAACTACACCCAACAAAAAATTCAAGAACTTAACAATAACAGGGAAATCAATGGTGATATTATTACCATTCCTGTTGTTGTACACGTACTTTACAACAATTCGACTACAAACATCAGCGATGCGCAGATTCAGTCGCAAATCGATGTTTTGAATGAAGATTTCAGAAGAACCAATAGCGATGCCGACAATACTTGGTCGCAAGCTGCCGATGCACAGATAGAATTCTGTTTGGCAACCGTAGACCCCAATGGTAATGCTACTAATGGAATTAACAGAAAATCGACCTCGCAACAAGATTGGTATCAACATACCAATAACATGAAGAAAACGGCCCAAGGAGGAATTGATCCTTGGAACACTGCCGAATATCTTAATATGTGGACTGTGCCGCGCTTATTGCGTAGCAATGGAGATGTACTTTTAGGATTTGCCCAGTTCCCGGGAGGACCTGCCGATACCGATGGTGTTGTAATGGGATACAACTACTTTGGAAGAATTGGACAGGTTTCTGCTCCTTTCGATTTAGGAAGAACCACTACCCACGAGGTAGGACACTTCTTGAACCTTAGGCATATTTGGGGTGACGGCGGTTGTAGCGTAGATGATTTTGTAAGCGATACACCTACTTCCGATGCGCCTAACTACGGTTGTAACCCATCGCATGTTTCTTGTGGGTCTACCGATATGGTACAGAACTATATGGACTATAGCGACGATTCCTGTATGAACCTGTTTTCTCAAGGGCAGGTGGATCGTATGCGAGTTACATTACTCCCAGGAGGAGTTAGGGCTAGTCTTGGAGCTTCTTCCAAATGTGGAGCGCCTCCAACACCAACTTGCGATGATGGTATCCAGAATGGAAACGAAACCGGTGTAGACTGTGGTGGGCCTGATTGTGCGCCTTGTCCTGAACCAACATGTGACGACGGTATTCAGAATGGAAACGAAACTGGCGTAGACTGTGGCGGACCCGACTGTGCACCTTGTCAAATCGCTTGTAGCGCCACCATTACCGATTTCCCATACAACGAAAGTTTTGAAAATACTTTAGGGGCATGGTCTCAAGACAGTGGAGATGATTTCAACTGGACATTACGTTCAGGTACTACTCCATCAAGCAACACAGGACCATCTGGAGCGGATGATGGTACCTACTATATCTATATGGAATCCTCTTCGCCCAACTACTCAAACAAAAGAGCCATTTTAAATGCTCCTTGTTTGGATTTAAGCGGAGCAACCGATCCTAGTATTTCTTTCAAATACCATATGTATGGATCTTCTGCGATGGGAAGTTTAGCCCTAGAAGCCAGTATAGATGATATTAACTGGACAACAATTTGGAGTCAAGCAGGAAATCAAGGAAATGCTTGGTTAAGTGCCAATGTGGATCTTTCAGCATACAACGGAAGCACTTTAAAGCTACGTTTTAATGGTGTAACAGGAACAACCTGGCAAGGAGATATGGCTATCGATGCCCTAAATATTATAACATCGGTTCCGGCACCTAGCTGTACAGATGGAATTCAGAATGGTGATGAAACCGGCGTAGACTGTGGAGGATCTTGTGACCCTTGTTCACCAGGCGGAAGCACGGTATTGCATGAAGGATACTTCGAATCTGGATGGGATGGATGGACCGATGGAGGAAGTGATTGTTATCGTTATTCAGGAACTCGTTCCTATGAAGGTTCTTACTCTATCCGAATAAGGGATAACTCTGGAACTGCTTCGGCTATGACTTCATCGGCTTTCGATGTTAGTTCCTACGATCAGGTAGAAGTAATGTTCCATTTCTATCCAAACAGTATGGAAAATGGAGAGGACTTCTGGTTGCGTTACTATGACGGTTCTAGTTGGTCAACAGTAGAAACTTGGGCCAGTGGTTCCGATTTCCAGAATAATACGTTCTATTCGGCAACAGTGACCTTGGATGCTTCTTCTTACAATTTTGTAAACAATGCCCAGTTCAGGTTCCAATGCGATGCCAGCGGAAATGCAGATAGGGTATATATAGACCAGGTGACTATTACTGGATTGGCTTCTGGCGCAAGACAGGGTGAAAACCGTACCGTACCACTCTATACAGTAGACACGGAAAGTAGAGAAATTTCAGAATTGGATAATGCAGAGATTTCCTTGTATCCGAACCCAGTGAGTCGAGGAGTGCTAAATGTACAAATAGATGGAGCTAACGCTACGGAATATGCTATCTATAATATGTTAGGACAAGTAGTTAATAAAGGTTCCTACAATGAACAAATTGATGTTTCCCAGTTACAAAGCGGTATGTATATACTACAGGTTGTAACCGATGGTGAAAAGTTGATTGAAAGCTTTATCGTTGAGTAAAGCGAATAATTTTTTTTCAGAAGAACGCCCGCATCTGCGGGCGTTTTTTTATACCGAAAGTATTTCTGTTTCGTCCAGAAGCTCCTCGTTTCGTAGTCGTAAAAAGATCTGGGCCACCGTAACCGTGTCTTTTTCACAATATTGAATGATACGGTCTATGTCCTCATCTTCGTAATAAACATTGCGTACTTGACTCCCATCGATATCGTCTTTTGGAGAGGGAATGTCCAAAACGTGAGCCATCAATTTTAGCGATGTGAATGTTTTATAGTCCCCAAACTTCCATAGTTCCAAGGTATCTAAATGTGGGACTTCCCAGGGCTTTTTTCCAAAAAGGTTCAGTTTAAAAGGGATATCGATTCCGTTAATAATCATTCGGCGTGCGATATATGGAAAATCGAATTCCTTACCATTGTGGGCACACAATAAGTGTTGCGGTTTATTGAAGTAGGTTTCCAAAAGGGTTTTGAAATCCTGAAGGATCTTTTTTTCGTCCCCATGAAAGCTGGTTACACGAAAATTCCGAACGTCCCCATTCAGTTTAAAGTATCCGCAACTTATGCAGATGATCTTTCCGAATTCGGCCCATATCCCTGCTCGGTCATAAAATTCTTCGCCTGTATATGAGTCCTTTCGCTGGTATTCGGTTTTCTTCTCCCAAAGTTCTTGAGTAGTCTCGTCCAAATCCCCATAATTAGGATGTTGTGGAACGGTTTCTATATCCAGAAACAGGATATGTTCCAGATGAATGCGTTGCACCATTTGTTAGTTAAGATTTAGTTATAAGGGAGTGGATTAAAACTACAAAAAATTTCAACGACCTTCCAGCATGGTATAGGCCTCTTCCACAAACGTATAGAAATCGGTGCTAAAGCCCCTATCGTCCCAATCTCCTTTAGAATGCCCCAATCGCACAATGATGACATTGTCTTCGGGAATGGTAATAACATATTGCCCCAAAATCCCCCGCATGACAAAAATGTCCTTGTTTAGATGGTCACTCAGCCAAAACCCATAACCATATTCGGGATCGTTCGCAAAACGTTGGCGAATGGACTTGGCTACAAAAGTAGAATCGAGAAGTTGCTGCCCATTCCACTTTCCATGGTCTTTGTATAATTTTCCGAATCGTGCAAAATCCCTTGCATTACTGGCAATACAACAAAAGGTTTTGGCCAGTTGATGGTCGTTGTCGTCTACCTGCCAAAGCGCATCTTTTTCGAAACCCATGGGCTTCCAGAAGCTTTCAGAAAGGTAATCGGCAATCTTTTTGCCTGTGGCCTTTTCTATGACCATTCCCAAAAGCTGGGTATTTCCACTTAGGTATTTAAATTCCTTTCCGGGTTCTTCGATCACTTTCTGCCCCAAAATAGTGTTTCCCAAATCGTCATCGTAATAGGCTCTTGCCGTAATGCTGAAAGGGCTGGTATAATGTTCTACCCAATCCAAACCAGATGACATGGAAGACAGATCGCCCACAGTGGTTTTTTCGCCTTTGTATTGTTCAAAAAAATCACCTAAGGGTTGATCCAAGGATTTTATGTATCCATCTTTAATGGCCTTTCCCAATAGGGCCGAAGTGATGCTTTTGGCCATGGAAAAAGAATTGGTTTGGGAATCCGTTCCATAACCCTCTGCATAGTCTTCATACCAGATACTGTCGTTTTTTATAATTACATAAGCGACCGTCCCAAGTTCTTTGTTGAGGTCCTGGAGTCTTTCGGTAGGTTTGGCTTTGTTGTAATCTTTGTGCAATGCCCATGGTTGGGGTTGGTTTCCTTTGGTAATGGGTAAATTCTCAAAATGGGGGTAATCGTCAATATACGCAGTGGTATGCCCCGTCATGTAAACCACACGGATCCCTTTCAGGATGTATTCATGATCGGTTGCATAGGCCAATAGAACGAGGCTAAGTACAACAATAAATAACCACTTAAAGAATTTTTTTAGTCGCTTCATAGTCCAGATTTAAAATAATTCGCCCTGTTTAACGGGGCTTTCGTGTCCCAATAACCACTTTTTGCGATGTAAACCTCCAGCATAGCCCGTAAGGGAACCATCGGATCCTATAACCCTATGACAAGGGATGATGATGGAAATAGGGTTTTTGCCATTAGCAGATGCAGCAGCCCGGATTACTTTGGGATCACCCAAGGTATTGGCCATTTTTTGGTAGGATGTGGTTTTTCCAAAGGGGATTTCCAATAGTTGTTTCCAGACCTTTTTCTGAAATGCGGTTCCATCGGGATTAAGCACTAGATCGAATTCGGTGCGGGTTTTGTTGAAATATTCCTTCAACTGGGTAATGGCGGGCAATAAAGCCTCAGGAATGGTTTCGGAAGTTTCTTGATCGGATTCTAGAAAAGTAACCTCTTGTAGTCCTTTTTCGCCTCCAATTATTTCCAAAGTTCCTATAGGTGTCTGTAAATATGCTGTTTCCACTTATCTAAGGTACGTGTTTTCACGTATTTTTATTGTCCTAAAAAGTTATTTGTTGTAATTGCTTTGTAATCAGTAAGTTTATACTTAGATTTACAACCCCAAGCCCCAAATAAAATACTTATGCGATCTTCGTATAAACTACTCCTTACACTCCTGTTTTTTAGCGTGTTTCATTCGCACGCCCAAGAGGCTATTTCCAAAGACAGCCTTCAATCCTTGGTAAAACAAATAAAGGAATACTATTACGACTACGATTATAAGAAGGCGATCGAGACCTCTGCGATTCTTATAGAAGAGGCCACCAAAGCCAATGAGGATTACTATGTGTTTAGGGGGTATAACGAGATAGGAATGGTACATTATGCCGTTCGGGATACGGCTAAGGCTAGGGTTTTTTCCGAAAGGGCATTAAAAAAGGCACAAGAAGCCCAAATAGACAGTTTGATCTCTTGGGCGTATAACGATTTGGGAAATGTCTATTCTGAAGACGATTCCAAGTACCAGAAAAGCATCTGGTTTTACGAAAAGGCCATAGAAGTAAATAAAAAGGCAGGGTTCGATGATATTGAAAACCTAGTGCAGTACATCAACATAGGCTGGACCTACTTGGATGTAGAGCAACCCGAAAAAGCATTGCCTTATCTTACTAAGGCCGAAAAGCTCATTAAAACCAAAAAACAGCATCCTTTATTGATCCTTAATCTGGACATTCTTTTTGGTCGATATCACTATTATGCGAGACATGATGGACAATCTATCGAGATTCTTAAAGAGTCTGCAAAAACTGCCGAAACGGAGAATTATTTGGAACAAGCGTCCCAATCCCACGAATACTTGGCCAAGCTATACCAGCGTTCCGAAAATTACGATTTAAGCACTGCCAGTCTCCTTAAACAGCAAGAGATAGACAAGAAACGGCATAAGATAGAAAAGGAGTTGAGTATGTATGAGGCCAGTGCCAAGTTCGAGGTGCAGCAATACCAAAAAGATCTGGAAGCTGCCAAAATGGAACAGGAATACAAAGATAAATTGGTCGGGAAGTCGAGGTTGCTACAGACCATTTTTATAGGTGCATCCATCATTCTTTTTATAGGACTTGTTTCTTTTTATCTTTTACTGATGACAAGGAAAAAGCTGATTTCCCAGCTTAGGGAGAACAATCAGGAGCTTACCGATGCTAAAAATCAGGCAGAGAAACTTTCCAAACTAAAAACCCAGTTTTTCTCCACGGTAAGTCATGAGCTGAGAACCCCGTTATATGGCGTTATAGGGCTTTCTTCTATTTTGATGGAAGACAAGAAACTATCATCGCATAAAGACGATTTAACTTCTTTGAAATTTTCGGCAGATTACCTTTTGGCCTTAATTAATGATGTGTTGACACTCAACAAGATGGATGCCGATGGTATTCGGCTCGAAAAAACACCTTTCATGCTTAGTACGTTGTTAAAAAGCATTGCAAAGTCGTTTGCTTTTAGCTTAGAACAGAACAACAATAAGATTCATTTGTATATCGATGAGAGTTTGCCCAATCAGTTTTTAGGGGATTCGGTTCGATTGTCGCAGATTCTTATGAATTTGGTGGGGAATGCCGTAAAGTTTAATGAAAATGGAAATATCTGGGTGTCCATATATTTATTGAACAGTCCCCCTACGGGGAACTACCATACCATCTTGTTTACCGTAAAGGACGATGGTATTGGAATTCCGAAGGATAAGCAGGAAACCATTTTCGAGGAATTTTCACAGATAGAGCAGCAGAATTACAACTATCAGGGAACTGGTTTGGGGCTTCCCATTGTAAAGAAACTACTTATGTTGTTTGGGAGTGAAATCAAGCTCAGTAGTGAGTTGGGTCATGGAGCCAGCTTCTCTTTCATCATAGATTTGGAGGAGTATGTAGCTGAAGAAGAAAAAGGGTTGAGTGAACTTACCCCAGAAGGTTGGATGGAAGAACCCTCTACCTTGGATAACCTTCATGTGTTGGTGGTGGATGACAATAGAATCAACCAAAAGATTACCCAGAAGATATTGCAGACACGCCATTTTAATTGCAGTTTGGCTAGCGATGGATTGGAAGCCATAGAATTGGCAAAGAAGAATGAATACGACCTTATTTTAATGGACATCCACATGCCCAATATGAATGGAATAGAAGCTACCAAGGTGATACGGCAATTTGATGCCATGACCCCCATTATTGCGCTAACAGCTGTAGAAATAGCTGAAATTCGTAAGGAAGTTATGGAAGTTGGGATGAACGATATCATCCTGAAACCCTACGATGTTTCCCAATTCTTAACCACAATACTCAGAAACGTAAATACAATTAAGGCTTAGGCAGGATTGTCGGTACTTGCCTCTTCGTTAGGGGTGGTATCTTGAAGATCTATACCCATGCGCTGCGCCCGTCTGGCCCAGTTTTTTCTAGCGGCAGCTTGCATATCCTCTATGGCATCACTTTCGTCCATGATTTCCAGACCCAAAAGGGTTTCTATAATATCTTCCATAGTAACGATACCAATGGTATTACCAAATTCGTCGACAACCAATGCGATATGCCCCCGTTTTTTTATGAAAATTTCGAACAGTTCCGGTATGGGTTTTTGCGCATCTACCACAAAGATGTCACGGCGGAGATCACTTAAGGGTTTGCTTTCATGATCTTCTACCATTTCTTCCAAAATATCGTCTTTTAAAACGAACCCGGTTATGTTGTGGGTCTTATCACTATATATGGGAATTCGGGAAAACCGAAGGTTTTTGTGTTCGTTATAGAACTCTTGGAGTGATTTGGTTTCATCTTCCAATACAACTACAGGAAAGGGGGTCATGACGTCTTTGGCTTGTACAGACTTAAAAACCAGTAGGTTTTTTATGACGGCACTTTCACTTTCTTCAAAAACACCTTCCTTTTCGGCTGCATCGGTGATGGCCATAAATTCTTCACGGCTCATGGTGTTAACATGGGCCGATTTTCCGATAAGTTTGGTAGTAAGGGTGAGTATCCACAAAATCCCTGTGTATTTTAAAGGGAAAATAATAGCATTTAATGCTACAGCGGTAAATCGCCCCAAGCTTTTCCAATAGGTTGCCCCAATGGTTTTGGGGATGATTTCGGAAACGACCAAAATAAGGATGGTCATGATGGCCGAAATAATGGCTACAAAATTGAAACCTAAAAAAGTAACATCAAAATCACTTTCAACAGCTAGCTTTCCCGCCTGATTCCCTACTAATATAGCACCCACAGTATGTGCAATGGTATTAACGGTAAGGATGGCGATAAGGGGCTTGTCGATGTCCTTTTTTAATCGGGCAAGGGTATGCGCATAGGCTTTGCCTTCGGTGGCTTTCATTTTTATGTAGGTTGGTGTGAAGCTAAGGAGTGCAGCTTCCAGAATGGAGCACAAAAACGAAAAGAAAATGGAAAGTATCGCGTAAACGATTAATAGTGTCATTCCGTAGAATTTTGTGTAAAGATACTATTTTGTACTCATCATATCACCATCCTGAATACCTAGGGGGGTCAATATCATTCAGATTAAGGTAAACAATCAATTGTCCCCTATGGTGTGTTACGTGGTCTTGCAATAAGTTCAGGATTTGCAACTTGCTTTTGGGACCTGCAAAGAAGTCGACGGTTTTTTCTAGGGAAGCCTCCTGTGTGTTTTCAACAATACGGTAGGCAGCATCGAAAGCTTCTTGCATTAAGGCAATCATTTCCTCTTTGGTTTCTGGCATAGCAGCTTTTTTCCTTTCGTAAGGGGTAGAAGTAAAATAAGTGTTGCTAAGCCAATCCATATTTCCCTTTATGTGCATTAATTGTTCCTTGAAGCTCATTTGCCGCTCGGTGGGCTTAAAATCATAGGCTTCTTCAGGCATGGCTTCGGCAATGGCTAGCAAATAGGTTTTGGAGTTTTGCCATTTTTCGAGAAAGGCTTCTTTTGGGGTGGATTTTTGAGCTAGTATAGCCATAGGGAATAAAAACAGGCAGAAGAATACGGTTTTTTTCATTTGTTTACAGTAGAATAACAAAAAATTGCCCACACAGGGCATGGTTTTTCAATGGATACGTTGTAAATTTACTGTAACAATTTTGAATCTTGGACAAAGAAGTTCAAAATTAACCTCCCCTTTACAGTTTTGCGCTCCCCAGTAAAGTGATATAACTAAACAATTTTTAACCATGGAAAACTATCAAACACCCGAGGACTCCAATCCTTTAGAAATCATTATTGAACCTTCCAGCGATGCCGCATTCGATGGCCCTAATGAAGTTATGGTAACGGTATATCACGACGATAATCCACGAAAATGGCGTAAGATAGCCGTGACTGAGATATCCAATGGGATCTATAAGGCAGAAATTGAGAAGGATAAACTTACCGATCGCCCTATAGTTAAGATAAGGAGCAGTTTTATTGTGGATTCCAACCAAATGCCTAATAAAAGTTTGGTGGTACAGCAAACCACGGTAGATTATAACTTCGATGGGGGAAATGGCTCTGCCGATTATAAATCAACACACGATCAGGATCCCACCGAGTACGATGAAGGAAGATCCAACGATGAAACCTTTACCGTGACCAAGCGGGTATCGATAACACTAACCTAAAAATTGGAGTCATGAAAAAGTATATTTTAACCTTATTTCTATTTGGTACCTGTGTCCTTTGGGCCCAAGAAAATGCGTCCATCAACGATTTCAATTTCGAGAGTGTAAGTAATCCAGCCTTTGTTTTGTTGGATGAAACCCCTTCGCAAATCTATACCCCCAACAATATAAAAAGCCTGGCTCTGTATCTATCCAATGGGTTTGACAACACGAATATAGCCGTAGAAATGAACCCGTATTGGTATATCGATTTCGATGGAAAACGATCTTATCGAAGATTTCGGGGGATTCGATCCGGTAAGGACGGGGAAGACCGTATAGACCCTTTTATTGGATTGAAAACGGATTGGTCTTTTTCCTTAGGATATATCAACAAAACGTTTGCAACCATTGATACAGCTAGGAATGTGGTTGGTTTTGGTGCCAGAACTACCATCGTACAATTGTATAGTAAAGATCGGGTTCAGAAAGTGAACGACGCCATCCAGGTGATTAAGACCGGGGTTGAAGACAAACTCAATGAAGAGTTTGAGTCATATTACACGAACACCTACGATGTTACCAGGCTTGGTACCGGTTCTTGCGATGGCATTAGAAACAATACCGACAAGACACTTAAGGATGAGTTTTTGCAGTACGCCAAGGAGTTTATTGTGTTGAAGGATGAAGACATGGGCTTCGATATCCCTGCATTATTGAAAAGCATAGGATTGGAAAACATTACCAGTGAGGATATGCTTAATCGTTATTTGGATGAACGGTGTCCTTTGGTTGAAAGCTTTGTGAACAATCCCAAAAACATTAAACCAAACTTTAGGTTGGATGGAGCAGTGGGGTATAGTATCCTTTTCAAGGAAAACGATATTAATTCATCCACTGCCAATCGATTTGCGAGCTGGCTTACGGCCGATGTAGCTCTGGGAATGTCCAAAGACCGCTATTTACATCTATTAGCCATAGGAAAGTACATAGACGATGGTTTTCAGTTGGATGCCAACGGTATGTATACCAGCACCACCTTTTGGAATTATGGAGCAAAGATTGAATTGGAGATTGATAAGCTGAAATTCTCCTACGAATACCTGAAACGCTCTGGAGATGGGGTTGACGATCTATTTAGATCGGTAGGAAACATCAGTTATCAGTTAAACAGTCAGTTTACCCTAGTAGGAGGTTTTGGAAAAGATTTCCCAGAGGATGACAACCTGGTTTCCATTTTAGGGGTGGCTTGGGGCTTGAATTCAGGAGAACAGTCCTTTAACCAGCAGCAATAAGCTTTACCACATCCTTGGCAAAATAACTGGCAATGATATGGGCTCCAGCTCTTTTTATGGCTGTGATCTGCTCCATCATAACGGCGTCATGATCCAGCCAGCCTTTT
>JANQKN010000207.1 GCA_028281065.1 Flavobacteriaceae bacterium
GGCCAAAGGATTGGTGGAACGCACCCTTTGCCCAGACGATAGGAGAAGGATGGATATCGTTATTACAGACGAAGGATTGGCATTGCTCAAAAAACTGGATGCCAAAGTTCATGCTTTCCATAAGCCTATGATGAATAATTTAACGGAACAAGAAACTGAAACATTAAAACAATTAATACAAAAACTAAAAGGAGAATAACGTGAAGAAAGTAGTAGCAATTGGCGGTAGCAATAGTAAAAAATCGATCAATAAAACATTGGCGACTTATGTCGCACAACAAGTAAATGACACGGAAGTGATCGTTGCGGATTTAAATGATTTTAATTTACCCCTTTATGGAATTGATGAGGAAACCGATAACGGGATCCCCAGCGAGGCACATAGATTGAATGACTTAATTGAGTCTGCCGACGGACTGGTTGTTTCTTTGGCAGAACATAACGGATCATATGCAGCGGTATTCAAAAGTGCTTTCGATTGGCTTTCCAGAATCGATAAGTACGTATGGAAGCAAAAACCCATGTTGTTAATGGCAACATCACCAGGTGGAAGGGGAGGAGCCACTGTATTACAAGCCGCCAAAACCTCTTTTCCCCATTTGGGAGGAAACATCATAGCCGATTTTTCATTGCCTAAATTTCATGGCAACTTTTCCGAAGATGGAATTGCCGACGATGATTTAAGCAAAGATTTGAAGCAGAAGATCCAATTGTTTCAAGATGCGATTTAATTTCATAATATTTATTTATAAGTACTTTTTGTAAAAAAGGCAACCTCCCAAATCTATAGTATTTATAGGCTCCCGAAGATAGTTTACTGTTTTTGGGAGCTTTATTTATTTGTTGGTTATACTCTATATTTACCCAAAATACCAAGTAAATGATCCACGTTACTTTATTCGAGACGCTTAGCATTGCTTTTTTGATCGAAGCATTGGTATATATTTTCTTCCTTGCCAGTACATCGCAAAAAAAGTCTGATTCGCTACTAATAACTTTTATATCGGTCTTGGTCCTGCTTATTGTAAACCTGTTCTTACGATTTCGGTTAGCCCTTGATATCCCTTATTTCTATTACGAATTTGTAGCACTGTTGGCTCCATTGCAATATCTATATGTTAAGGCCATCGTGGACAAGGAATTTGTTTTTTCTAAAAAACTGGCTATTCATTTGGTAGGATTGGGATTTGTGCTGCTTACCCGTTTGGTCATTTACCTTGTGTACGGCTCTTTTTCACAGGAAATATTCGAAAAGTACCTAGCGGTTTATCTCTTTGTTTTTGCATATTCATACTTAGTGTTATCAATCAGAAAGATCAATCAGTTTCATAAAGTAATACTGCATACGGAATCCAATTTCGATACCCTAAACTTAAAATGGCTCACTTATGAAATCTTGGTTTTGGGGGTTTTCTTCATCGCTTTAGGGGCAGAAGCCTTGTCTATTTTCGTTCCAATAGATCCTTATTATGATGTCATAGTCCTGTGTACGTTTCTTAGTATTTTAATTTTTATTAATGTGTTGATTTTTAAAAGTTTAAAGTCTCCTATTGAAACTATGGGTATAGTTAAAGAAGACATTGCTTTGGTACAGGGATCGGCTCCTAAATACAAGAATTCTTCTGTTTCCTCTACAGAAAGCAAACGCCTGTATGAAACTCTGACTCAGTTTATGGATAATGAAAAACCCTATAAAAACTACAACCTGTCTTTAAAGGAATTGGCTTCCCAAATAGATTTTAATCCAGCAGTGCTTTCACAAGTGGTTAACGAAAACTCAGGGATGAACTTTAACGATTTTGTGAACCGCTACCGCGTCAAGGAGGCACAAGCGCTTTTGGAAAGCGGAGAGGACCTTTTTATAAAAGAAGTGATGTACGACAGTGGTTTTCATTCTACTTCTACTTTTCATAGTGCTTTTAAGAAGAAAACGGGTAAGACTCCAACTGCTTACCGTAAACATTTAAGGGATAATAGCTAAAAGAATTCCGAAATCACGATTTCGGAATCGTTACTTATTATCTAGTAATCCGTAAGCTTCAAAACACTTCAATTTTGATCCATCATAAACAAAATTTACTTACACATGAGATCAAGAATTGGCCAAGCGCTATTATGTCTACTTTTTTTATCAATGACGGGTTTATTAATTGCCCAAACTACCGTTAAGGGACAAATTTCCCCAGGTGCCAGCTATCCTTTGCAGTTGTTTCGTTACGAATTGGAAACGAACAAATACAAACACGATAGGGGGCTTTCACTTTCAGAAGAAGGTGTTTTTCATTTCCAGATACCTTCAGAACCCAATCTGTATAAGTTGTCACTTAGCGGAAAGGAGCTCGTCTTTATTAATGATGGTGATACTGCTATTACCATAAACATCAATTTAACAAACAGCCATGATCCTTTTTCAATAACTGGATCTAAATCCACGAGTCAATACATGGATTACTTTTCAACCGTAAGTCGACTTCAGGATAAATACCTGAATCCTTTGGGCCCTAAGATGGAAGCCGCCCTAAAGGCAAAGGATGAAAAGCAAATAGCCCAGATAGAGAAACTTCACAAGAAAAACCTGCAACTGTTTGTTGGGGAACTTGCTGGAAAGATATCTAGCATGGGGTCCTCCTTGGCAGTATTTGGTATTGTAAACACACTGGATTTCAACAAATACTTGAGTTTTATAGAACAGTGTCATGCCACATTTGTAAAGGAAAGACCCAATTCGCCCTTTACAAGTAAGCTTGGCCAACTTATAGCTGCATCCAAGAGGACTCAAATAGGAAACCCTGCGCCAGAGATAATTTTGGACGTGGTAGGGGCAAAGAGCCAGAAGCTTTCAGATTACAGGGGAAAAGTGGTTTTATTGGACTTTTGGGCTTCGTGGTGCTTGCCGTGCCGAAAGGAAAATAGGGAGTTAAAAAAGGTTTATGCCAACTACCATAAAGATGGGTTTTCCATTTGGAGTGTGAGTATCGACAAAAAAGAGGAAGCTTGGAAAAAAGCATTGGCCAAGGACGATTTACCTTGGGAGCAGTCTTTATCAACGAATAATAATGCTGAAAATACCTATAACGTAGTGAGCTTGCCTACCAACTTTTTAATAGATAAAGAAGGAAATATTATAGCCAAAAACCTTACGGCGCAAGAGGTATCGGTTTTTTTGGAAAAAGAATTTTAATGTAAAACAAAAGCCATGACACAAAAAATTAGCATCTTACTATGGATAGTTCTCTCTATCATTTTTGCTACTTCTGTTTGTGGACAAACCAAAGAGCAACAAAGGATACTTGACAAATTTGTTACTATGCATAATATAGGTACTGTCCAAGTCATAGAAGGCTTTATAAAGGATACCTACCATCCAGATATTTACAAGAAGATCGAGGTGTCCAAACACGTAGCTTTTTACCAGCAAGTAATTTCTGATTTTGGGCCTTTGAATAACCAAGTTTATGCAAAGATAGAAGAGGAGCCCCTTAGCCTAACAGTTCATTTAATAAGAGAACAGGATGAAGTGTTTAACAAACACATAAACCTTGCCCATGTTTTAGTGCTGAAAATGAACCTGCACCCCGATAACGCTGCCTACATGGATAGGGGGTTGGGCCTAGGGGCTTTGATATGTACTATTAAGAGGTAATATGCTTGGTATATAAAATAAATTTGTAAAGCCCTAGTTTGGTTTTCTCAACAAATGTACATGGAGATTGGGGCTTTGTCTATTTACTTTATCGTTTGTAAACAAAAAGCCCCTTTAAACAAGTTTAAAGAGGCTATACCAAATCGCTAAAATCCTGCGTAAAGATTTTAACTTATGCTTTGTAGTCGTAGAAAAGAAATGAACTTACAAAACAACAGTAGTTTATTTTAAGTATTTTTAACTGAACGCCATTTCCTGAACATTGATCGCATAAACAAAACCAAAACATTGGACGAATCCTTGCATAGCACTTTAACCCTAAAAAAAGGGGATTTTTTCCTGAAACAGGGCAAGCCCTGTACAAAGATTGGGAGGATGGTTAGCGGTGTGTTACGTGGTTTTGTGTACGATAACGACGGGAATGAAATTACGACCCACTTCTATCAACACGGTGATATGGTTATTGCCAGTTATATGCCCAATGTCGATGTTGCAGTGACACTGGAAGCATTAAATGATTGTGAGCTCAGCATTGCGGATTATTCTGAAGTTATGTCTTGGGTGAACAAAGACCGAAAGATTACCGAGATCATTACCCGGGAGTTTCAAAAGCTGAACCAACAGTTACAATCACGGCTGGTTTCCCTTCTCAATTTAAGCTCTGTGGAAAAATACGAGCTCTTCCTAAAAGAATACCCCAACCTCATTAATAGTATTCCACATTACTACATCGCCAATTATCTGGGCATTACTCCTACGCAATTAAGTAGGGCACGTAAGCAATTTATCGACAAATGTAAATGAAAAAAAACCAGGTGGTCTGTTCCTTTGCGGTATGAAAACAACAGGCATACTTATTCTATTGGCTATTTCCGTTACGGGATGTAAGGGACAGCACAGTAATGATGAAGCATTTACTTCAGAAAGAATTTCACGAACCGCCTCCTTTGTGGTTAACGAACCCATCGATAAGGTGTTTCCACTCTATGGAGCTTTCGAAGAACGCAAATGGGCTCCAGGTTGGGAACCTGTTTTGATATATCCAGACAAAGAAGTCATGGAAGAAGGGACTACTTTTAAAATCTTTTCCCACGGCAACGGTCATGGTCATGGCAATTCCGAAAAGGAATTTTTATGGGTCGTAAGCAAGTACGAACCTCAAGATTATTTGGTTCAATATTTAGTATCCACACCCAACCGCTTTTGGACCATAACGGTACAAAGCAATAGTATAGAGAACGATACCAAAACAAACACTACAGTCACCTATACCTATACAGGTTTAAATGCTGAAGGAAACGAACTAAACAAACAAAGCCTGCATGGCATGTATGAGAACAATTTGCAGGATTGGGCAGACCTTATTAATGGGTATTTCGAAAAACAATAAAGAAACATTTTATGGAAAAACATTTTGAACTTACAGACACAGAATTTGAGGCACAGTTTGCAAACTGTGCCTTGGATCCTTCCCTTTTTAGCCATGAAGCTCATTTGCGTTTGGCATGGATACACATCACCAAATACGGATTGGAACAGGCCGAAGAAAACATACAAACCCAGCTTAAGAACTATGTAGCCCAGCTTGGAGCACAGGATAAATACCATACTACTGTAACTGTAGCGGCTATAAAAGCAGTGTATCACTTTATTCAGAAATCGCAAACGAAAAGCTTTAAGGCATTTATAGCAGATTGCCCAAGGTTGAAGGAAAACTTCAAAGAGCTTATGGGTGCACATTACAATTTCGATATTTTCGGTTCCAAAGAAGCAAGACAAGCCTATATAGAGCCTGATTCGCTACCCTTTTAGGGCAAAAGTACTTGAAAAACAGGGGGATCAGGAGAATGTATACGTGATCCTGTAAAATGTATACTTCTACAAATTAGGCTCAGGCTACTTTTGTCTCCAGAAAGTAATCGTTAAATTAACAGCAATGAAAAAAGTAGCCTTAATTACAGGAGCCTCTACCGGATTGGGTAGGGAATTTGCAAGGATTCATTCTCAAAGGGGAGGGGATTCCATTATTGTAGCCCGAAGTGCCGATAAACTGAGTGCTTTAAAGCAGGAACTGGAAAGTGAGTTTGGGGTACAAGTAAAAGTGATCGTTAAGGATCTTACCCAAGATACAGCCGCCCAGGAAATCTATGACGAAGTAAAGAGTAGCGGTATTACTATAGATTATTTAATAAACAATGCGGGATTTGGTGGACACGGAAAGTTTCATGAAAGGGAATGGGAACAAGACTTATCCATGATTAAACTGAACATTATCGCATTATCGGCTTTAACCCGATTGTTTTTACCCAATTTTGTAGCACGCAACAACGGTAAGGTACTCAACGTTTCTTCAACCGCCAGTTTTATGCCAGGGCCTTTACAAGCCGTGTATTTTGCAACCAAGGCCTATGTTACATTCTTTAGCAATGCTATTGCAGAAGAGTTGAGTGACACAGACGTTACAGTAACTAACCTAATGCCTGGGGCAACCGAAACCGAATTTGCAAAAACCTCTGGAATGGATCGAACCGATTTATTTGATAAAGCAGTAAGTGCTTATTCCGTAGCCGAAGATGGTTATAATGGGATGTTGGAAGGAAAACTGGATGTGGTTTCGGGACTGACTTTCTCCCAGAAAATCATGGTAAAAACTGTGCCTTTCATGCCCAAAAGATCCATATTGAAACAAGTGCGTAAAATGCAGGAACTTTAATAATTGCAACCCATAGTTATGAGCCCGATATACCCAATTAGCACCATTGCCCAAGTACACGAATTCATGGGGTTTCCCCCGCCAAAACACCCTTTGGTATCTGTAATTAATTTGAAGGATTTTCCCCAAGACATGAATTATGGTGATGACGATAGATATAGATTCGAACTGTATATGGTTTCCTTAAAGGATGGTGCTACGGGTTCTATGGGATATGGAAGGAATTCCTACGATTTTACCAATGGGACCATGGTTTTCAGTAAACCCAATCAAGTATTGGCTTCAGAATCCAAAGAAATAGCACCAGATGCTAAAGGATGGGTGCTTTTGTTTCACCCCGACCTTATTAGACGTTCGGAATTGGGAAAAAACATTGCCAATTATTCGTATTTCTCCTATGACGTCCACGAAGCGTTACACCTTTCTGAAGATGAAAAGGAAACCCTTACCGACTTAGTACGAAAAATAGAGAAGGAATACCAAGGCTTGATTGATAAACACAGCCAGAAACTGATTGTATCGAATATTGAACTAATTCTGGATTATTGTACCCGTTATTACGATCGACAGTTTTATGTGCGTACCAATCACAATCAAGATCTAATCAGCAAATTCGAAGCTTTGCTTAAATCCTATTACGATTCCAACAAACCCCAGGAGTTGGGTGTACCTTCGGTAACCTATTGTGGGGAACAGCTTAATATGTCACCCAATTACTTGAGTGATTTATTGAAAAAGGAAACGGGCAAGAATGCGAAGGACCATATATATTCCTATATCATAGACAAGGCCAAAAGCCGATTGCTGGGAACCACAGACTCTATTAGTGGAATTGCCTATGATCTCGGTTTCGAGTACCCACAGCATTTCAGTAAGCTTTTTAAACAAAAAACAGGGACGAGTCCAGTACAATACCGGTCCCTAAACTAATCATGAGATTAAAAAAACGACTTTTTAAATACCTAAAACGCATGCTTTTAGCCATAGTAGCCCTTGTAGTAATTTTAGTGGTAAGCTATTTTGCCTTTGTAAACTTTTACCCAAGTTTTGGCGGCGATGTAACCAAAGAGATGAAATTGGAATATGCCAATTCCCCCAACTACAAAGACGGAAAATTTATAAACACAAAGAACGATGTCCCTAAAAAAATGAGCTTTGGGGAAACCATGGCAATCGCCCGAAAGTTCTTTTTTACTAAAGTTCCCAACGGACGACCCGAGGAAGACTTAACTGTTCAAAAAATAGATTCCACACAAATTGCTACCTATAGCAATGGTACGCGCATGGTCTGGTTTGGGCATTCGTCCTTTTTATTACAGATGGAAGGGAAAAACATACTATTGGACCCTATGCTTGGCGATGTTCCCGCACCTCATCCGTGGTTGGGAGGGAAACGGTTTACTAATGGATTACCCATTGCAATCGAAAAGCTCCCTGCTGTAGATGCTGTGGTCATATCCCACGATCATTACGACCATTTGGATTACAGCACTATAAAGACACTTAAAGACCGTGTAGAGATGTTTTACGTGCCTTTGGGGGTAGGTGTGCATTTAGAAGCTTGGGATGTACCTAAAGAACGTATTAAAGAATTGGATTGGTGGGATGAGGTTTCGTTCAAGGGACTAACATTTGCCTGTACTCCTGCCCAGCATTTTTCGGGAAGGAAAATGGATAATGGACAAAGTACCCTTTGGGCTTCATGGGTGATCCAATCGCAAACAGAGCGACTCTTTTTTAGCGGAGATAGTGGATATGGTCCTCATTTTAAGGAAATAGGGGAAAAATACGGTCCCTTCAACTTTGCCATGATGGAATGTGGCCAATACAATGAGTTATGGCCCGATATTCATATGTTCCCTGAAGAAACCGCGCAGGCTGGGATAGACGTACAAGCAACAGCTATCATGCCCATTCATTGGGGGGCGTTTAAATTGGCACTGCACGATTGGACCGATCCCATAGAACGCGTTGTTCGAAAAGCGGATGAATTACAAATTCCTTTGGTGACTCCCGAAATAGGGGAACCCATCCTTATTGAAGAACTTCCAGGGCATACCGGTACGTGGTGGAAGTAAAGAAGCTGTTGTAATTGACAAGCACAATTTACGACTGTTCCTTTATGGGGAAAGATCTTCAAAAAGTAGCGTTGGGTGGTGGATGCCATTGGTGTACCGAAGCGGTTTTCCAAACTATTGTAGGAGTAGATAGGGTAGAACAAGGTTATGTGGCTGCCACGGGAAGCAATGCTTCATTTTCGGAAGCCGTTATTGTTCACTTTAATACCAACAAGATAGCACTGCGGGATTTAATAGAGATTCACCTCTATACCCACAAGAGTACTTCGGAACATAGTCTGCGTGATCGGTATCGATCTGCGGTGTATACGTTCCACCCTCAGCAGGAAGGGGAAGCCAAAGGTATTTTGAAAATGCTTCAGAAGGAATTCGATAAGCCCTTAGTGACACAGGTGTTGCCCTTTTCCAGCTTTAAACCATCCAGGGAAGAAATTACCAACTATTATTACAACAATCCCCAAAAACCCTTTTGCGAAACTTATATCGCTCCCAAGCTAAAACTGCTTATGGAAAGATTTTCAGAAGTAACCCTACAGCGGTAAAATAATTTTTTGGTATGGTATTTGTTTTTGAATGTGAAGAGATTAGGAGATTAAAATACTCGTACGTCTTATCATCCTTCGGGATTCTATATATACAAAGGCAGCGCTTCGGCACTGCCTTTCCCTTTTTACATGATTATTTATTTTCACAATGGAGCTCGCTAAGCTTCACTGCTTTTAAGGTATTCCAGATTGCATCTCCAAATGGTTTTGGTGAAAATCGGAAACCTACAGTGGATTTGCCTTCTTGTTTGCAATAATATTGGTCTATGTTAATATACAGTACAATAGGTTTCTTTGTTCTAAATGCATCGTAAACCCTTACTTTGCCTACATAACTAGTAGTTGTACCGACTCTGTTCTTTGTAAGAATCAATACTGTTGTATTGGGAATGGTTATGTTGGGATCTTTGTTTACAACATTCATCAACCCATCAAAATAATACTGAAGGTAGGTTTCCAGTTCTTCGACCTTTAATTCGGTGTTGCGGTCAATACTCCAGGCAAAAATATAAGACCAAAATTCTGGGCTGTTTTTATCTCCCCACCCTTTGGGGAAACGGGCATCTTCATATCCTTTTAATGGTATTTCTTTAGCAAAGGAAATGGGAAAGTAAAAAGTCTCTTTGGACCAGGTACTGTCGACTTCCCATAAATTATATGTTTCCGCTTCTTGTCCAAATACCACCATAGTAAGGCATAGAAACAAAAGTGTAGTCGCGTTTTTCATAGTATTAGTTGAAAATCAGTTTTACTTCAAAGTCAATTTCGTCCGCAATGGCATGCTCTTTTATATTTATTATCGATTTGGAACTGTGAGTAATTCCCCAGCGGGTTCTGTCGATCGTAAAGCTAGTCGTAATTTCCTTACGTTCATAACTTATTTCTGCGGGGAATTCAATAGGAAGGGTGATCTGCTTAATGGTAAGTAAGGCCTTTATGATTATATGGCTTCCGTTTTTATAATCGACTTCGGTAATAACCAGTTTGGATGTTGGATGTATAGGTACATCGAAAAAGTCTTCATTTTTTAAATGGTCAACAAGCCCTTCGTTATAGCCACCATCTATATTGGCGATTGTATTCATGTCGATAGTAAAAGTTCCGCCAATGATCTTGTCATTAGCAGTAATTAATTTTCCATCCATGAACTGAACGGATCCATGATGATTACCAAAACCCAGAGACATGGATCCTAACCAATAAAGCACGCTTTTTTCTGTGTTGAGGTTGACTTCCCTTTGAGCATTGATGTGATTTGAATAGCTTGCAATAAGCATAACTGCTAGTACGATTTTTTTCATGATGATTTATTTTTGGATAAAACTACAGGCAGCTTGCGAGGGAAATGTCAAAAAAGTGTAAAAGAAGTGTCAAGGCATGTAAAAAGTCATGAAATTGAATGTTCTTTGTAGCGATTATGAGTAGAAAACTACTTTATGCCATTGCGGCTTGTTTACTATTAGTCCTTTCTATATGGGCTTTTTGGGATTCGGACAATGAACGAACCGACTTTTCCGAACGAGTAAAGGTTTCTTTACGAGATGTAGGAAATCAACTATTGCTTTCAGACCAAGACTCGACCTCCTTAGTGTTACCTGTACTGGAAGTAGCACCATCCAAATACGAAGTTTCGTTCGAGAAACCGCTTTCTTTCGATCCCAATAGTTTGGTTTCTATTGTATCCCAAAGTTTTCAAAAATCACAGCTTCCCACTACCTACGGAATCGAAGTTATGCAATGCAGCGGTGGGGAAGTAGCCTATAGTTATGCAATGACCCCAGTGGAAGCTACCACCATTATACCCTGTATGGGACGTTTATTACCCGAAGACTGTTATACTTTGCAAGTTCGATTTGAGGCCGTCCGTACTTCAGAAAATAATAGGAAAAAGACCATTTTCTTCACAGTTCTCTTTGCTTTGGCCCTTATTATTCTTATCGATTTGGTATCACAGAAGGGAAGACAGGCTGTTTTGTCCAAAGGGGGCAATCCCAATTATGCTGCTATTGGTAGTTTTAAATTTTATCCCACACAAAACAAATTGGTGAAGGAAGCCGAAGAGATCAACCTTTCCAAAAAAGAATGCGAATTGTTGGCTTTGTTCGTAGCCCAACCCAATCAAGTAATAAAACGGGACGAACTTACCAAGAGGGGGTGGGAAGATAATGGGGTGATTGTGGGTAGAAGCTTGGACACCTATATCTCCAAACTCCGAAAAAAACTACAGGGAGATGATCGCATAAAAATCACCAACGTACAT
>JANQKN010000076.1 GCA_028281065.1 Flavobacteriaceae bacterium
ACTTCATAACAATGGAGAGCTACGCACAAATCATATAAATGAGACAGTTACACTGTCTGGATGGGTACAAAAAACAAGAAACAAAGGGTTCATGATCTGGGTAGATCTACGGGATCGATACGGCATTACCCAATTAATTTTCGATGAGGAACGCACTCCAAAAGACGTTATGGAAAGAGCCGCTACGTTAGGGAGGGAATTTGTTATCCAAGTAAGTGGAACTGTTATCGAACGCGAATCCAAGAACCCTAACATGCCTACAGGCGATATAGAATTGCTGGTTTCGGAAATAAAACTCCTTAACGAATCGCTTACACCGCCCTTTACCATTGAAGATGAAACCGACGGCGGTGAAGACCTAAGAATGAAGTACAGGTATTTGGACATTCGAAGAAACCCAGTAAGGGAAAATCTGGTTTTTAGGCACAAAATAACCATGGCAGTTCGCAACTACCTTTCCGAAAAAAGCTTTGTGGAAGTAGAAACACCGTACCTTATAAAGTCTACCCCGGAAGGAGCGCGTGACTTTGTGGTCCCCAGCCGCATGAACGAAGGTCAGTTTTACGCATTACCGCAATCGCCACAGACCTTCAAACAGCTTTTAATGGTAGGCGGTATGGATCGATACTTCCAGATCGTAAAGTGTTTCCGCGACGAAGATCTTAGGGCAGACAGACAGCCCGAATTTACACAGATAGACTGCGAAATGGCATTTGTGGAGCAAGAGGATATTCTAAACACTTTTGAAGGCCTTACCCGTCATCTCCTCAAGGAAATAAACAGTGTAGAAGTAGGTGAATTCCCGCGAATGACCTACGACGACGCTATGCGCACCTACGGAAATGACAAACCTGACATCCGATTTGGGATGAAATTTGGGGAACTGAACGAAGTAGCACAACACAAGGATTTTAATGTATTCAATTCAGCCGAATTGGTAGTAGGGATTGCCGTCCCTGGAGGCAACAGTTTTACCCGAAAGGAAATCGATAAGCTGATCGATTGGGTAAAACGCCCACAGGTCGGGGCTCTTGGAATGGTTTATTGTCGTTGTAATGATGATGGCAGCTACAAATCCTCTGTAGATAAATTTTACGATCAGGAAGACTTAGCCAAATGGGCAGAAGTTACAGGAGCTACTACTGGTGACCTAATTTGTGTTTTATCTGGCGATGCTAATAAAGTGCGTGCACAATTAAGTGCCCTTCGTATGGAGCTTGCCGAGCGTTTGGACTTGCGCAAGCCTGATGAATTTGCCCCTTTGTGGGTTGTGGATTTCCCCCTATTGGAATGGGATGAAGAAACAGAACGCTACCACGCGATGCATCACCCCTTTACTTCCCCCAAACCAGGACAGATGGAATTGTTGAAAACAAAACCGGGTGAAGTAAAGGCCAACGCTTACGACTTGGTGTTGAACGGAAATGAAATTGGTGGTGGTTCCATCCGTATCCATGATAAAGCCATACAAAGTAAAATGTTCGACTACCTTGGTTTTTCTGAAGAAGAAGCCAAAGCGCAGTTCGGATTCCTTATGGATGCATTTCAATACGGAGCACCCCCACACGGTGGTATCGCATTTGGGTTGGACCGCTTGGTTGCCATATTGGGAGGCCAGGAAACCATTCGTGATTTTATTGCTTTCCCAAAGAACAATGCCGGAAGGGATGTTATGATCGATGCTCCTGCACCTATTGATGAAGCACAATTGGACGAGCTTAATTTGAAATTGAACCTATAGAATGAAAACCATGCGAATATTCTTGATCATCATCTTTGTAGGAATAGTCGCTACACTTGGATATGGTTTTTATATAAAACCCGAAGATTACAAAACGGGAGAATTCTGTATTGGCATTTCGGTAGCTGCCTTGTTTTTTGTTTGGATGCCTTTATTCATTTATCATAGATGGAAAGGGAAAAACGTTAAAGACTACATGCTTACTCGTGAAAACATTGAAAAAATGAGGGATGAAGGGGATCAGAAAAATCTGTAACTCAAGCACTTTTTTTAAAATAGTCACATTTTCTTAACATTTCATTGTATAATTAATGTACCTTTACCTTTAATTATTAATTCATTATTTTTTACGATGGAAGGAACAGTAAAGTTTTTCAACGAATCCAAAGGGTACGGCTTTATCACCAACAACGAAACTGGTAAAGATATTTTTGTACACGTTACAGGTTTAAATGGCGAAGCCATAAACGAAGGCGACAAAGTGGTGTATGAGGAAACTGAAGGGAGAAAGGGAATGGTCGCTACAAAGATTAGGGTAGTATACGAATAAGATATAATACGCTTAACTGACTTCTAACCCGCTTCTACTAGCGGGTTTTTTAATTTAAATTCCTTTTTTCCACAAAAAACCGCTTCAACAAACTGGAGGCTTCCTCCTCCAGAACACCACCCACCATCTGGGTTTTGGGATGCAGTTTTGTCCCCATAACAGTACAACCCCTTTGGTCATCCTTGGCGCCGTATACTATTTTCGAAACCTGACTCCAATACAAAGCACCAGCACACATTTGGCAAGGTTCCAAAGTAACATATAAGGTACAATCCACAAGGTACTTCCCCCCTATATAATTGGCTGCTGCGGTAATGGCTTGCATCTCAGCATGGGCTGTTACGTCGTTAAGGGTTTCTGTAAGGTTATGCGCCCTAGCTATGATCTGATTCTTTACCACCACTACTGCACCTACGGGAACTTCTCCTTTTTCAAAAGCTGCTTCTGCCTCTTGCAAGGCACGTTTCATAAAATAGGTGTCGTCGTAGGGTTGTATCATGGATTGTTTTTAAGAAATCAAAATTACAAAGAAGCAATTTAATCCATACTTAATAAATGTATCTTTGACATGTGAAAGATACCCTACTTTCTATAATCGCTTTTCCGAAGGACCTTCGGAAGGTAGATCGTAGCGATCTTCCTCAGCTTGCCAAAGAGCTTAGGGAGTTTATTATCAATATTGTAGCTGTTAAAGAAGGGCATTTGGGAGCCAGTTTGGGCGTGGTAGAGCTTACCATAGCACTGCATTATGTATTTAACACCCCAGAGGATATCCTGGTCTGGGATGTAGGCCACCAAGCTTACGGACATAAGATTTTAACGGGGCGTAAAGATATTTTCCACACCAATCGGCAATTGGGCGGAATTAGTGGTTTCCCAAAAAGAAAGGAAAGTAAATACGACACCTTTGGGGTTGGGCATAGCAGTACTGCCATTTCGGCTACATTGGGAATGGCTATAGCTGCACAGTTAAAAGGGAATAAAAAACGCCAGCACATTGCAGTAGTAGGCGATGCTTCCATTGCCAGCGGTATGGCCTTCGAGGCATTGAACCATGCCGGCGTAACCCAAACCAACCTATTGGTAATCCTAAACGATAACGCCATAGGTATCGATCCCAGTGTAGGTGCCCTAAAAGACTATTTAACCAAGGTAACCTTAGACGGCGCCCCCGACAGCGATAATATTTTTGAAGCATTGAACTTCAATTATTCAGGACCTGTAGATGGTCATGATTTGGACCAACTCATTACCGAGTTGGAGCGGTTAAAAAATGTGGAAGGCCCTAAATTGCTCCATGTAATCACGAAAAAGGGAAAAGGGCTTCGTCAAGCCGAAGAGGATCAAGTAAAATACCACTCTCCAGGAAAGTTCGATGCCAAAACCGGGGATCTCCTTCCCAAACAAAGTGAAGGGCTTCCACCCAAATTTCAAGATGTTTTTGGAAAGACCCTAGTGGAATTGGCTGCCAATAACGATCGAATCATGGGTATTACCCCTGCTATGCCTACGGGAAGTTCCCTAAAATATATGATGGAGCGTTTCCCCGATCGTGCCTTCGATGTGGGTATTGCCGAACAGCATGCTGTTACTTTGGCAGCAGGATTGGCTACGCAAGGAATGATTGTATACTGCAATGTATATTCTACTTTTCTTCAAAGGGCTTACGATCAAGTAATCCACGATGTTTGTTTACAAAAGCTCCCCGTTATTTTTTGTTTGGACCGAGCGGGATTGGTTGGGGAAGATGGTGCCACACACCATGGAATTTTCGATTTGGCTTACCTACGGTGCATTCCTAATCTTTCCATTTTCGCACCCAGAAATGCAATTGAATTACGCAATATCCTATACACAGTACAATTGGGCTTAGAAAACCCCATTGCCATTAGATACCCAAGGGGAAGAGGGAAACTTCTGGACTGGGAGACACCTTTTAGCTCTATTGAAATGGGCAAAGGTGTGTGCTTAAAAAATGGTGAAGACATTGCCCTATTATCCCTAGGCACTATTGCCTATACTATTATAGAAACCATAGAAGAATTGGAAAAAGGAACCCAAACAAGGGTTGCCCATTACGATCTTCGATTCTTAAAGCCTTTGGATGAAGTACTTCTCCACGAAATCTTTGCATCGCACTCTACTATTATCACAGTAGAGGACGGTGTGGCAAAGGGAGGCTTTGGTTCTGCTATTGCAGAATTTGCTGCTGCCCATAACTACAAAAACACTATAGACGTTATAGGTATTCCCGATGTATTCCCAGAGCACGGTTCCGTTTCACAACTTCAAGAGCTAACCGGAATTTCTAAGGAAGCTATTATTACCACCCTAAAAAAGCACCTATAAAAAAAGGCTTCCCTTTCGGAAAGCCTTTTTGATTTATTCTTCAATGATGATTAGCGAATAATCAACTTTGAAGTGTGGGCGTAGTTACCGCCGTCAATCTTAATTACATATACACCAGTGGTAAGTCCAGTAGCATTGATAGAAGCGCTGTTTCCTAACTCAATATCTTGAGAGAATACTTTTCTTCCGTTCATGTCGAAGATAGACACTTTAGTCATTCCAAGACTTACTACAGAACTAATGTTGATTTCACCATTAGATGGGTTCGGGTATACATTGAAGTTGTTGTCGAAGTTGTTATCTCCTACACCTCCAACACACTCAGCAGGGATGTCGAAGTTCTCTGTACCATCGGTAGTAGAACCTGAACTTCCTTGATCTGCGTTAACTCCCAATCCTCTTCCTGCGAAAGCAGTCCAGATGATACATTGGTTAGCTCCAGCGTTAGCTAGCATATCTGCTTGAAGGATTGCATCACGGCCGTCTACGAATCCTGGGCTACAAGCCTGAAGCTTCATACCGTCCATAACTAATTGTAATGCGATGTTGTTTCCTCCAGTTCCGTTGTAGAAATCTGGGTCGAATCCATATGCATCGATCAACAACCAAGTCATATCCCAAAGCATAGTCGCCCATACGTATCCAACTCCGTGAGGAATTGCCAATCCAGGAATATCTCCATAGGTTGCTCCGTTAATAGCCATATCGGTACTATAAGGAGTAGGACGAATTCCGTTCGGGTTTCCAGAAGCGTAAGCAGCCATACCTCTTACGGTTTCTCCAGTGTCTCCAGCATAGATAGTTAAGATCAATCCTAGGTAGTCACTCCATCCTTCTCCCATTTGCTCAGGGTTGTTCAAACAACCTACGTTAACTGGACCTCCAGTTAAACGGTTGGAAACTCCATGTCCGTACTCGTGTACGATAATTTCGTTATCCAAGTCTCCATCAAGATCTTGAGAAACATTGGTTCCATTGATGGTTCCTTCGTCGAATCCGTTAGCCAAAATCTCAGCGATGATTGGATCACCATCTGCTTGAGAAATCATGAACATTGGGATAGTTACTTGATCTCCAACAGCACCAGGAGCCATGATAATTGGATCTCCAGCTACGTTGTTTACAATAATTACAGCAACAGCTCCTTCATTTTGAGCAGCAAGTCCTTTAAATCCGAACTCACATTCCCCTCTTCTAATAAGAACGATTTTACCACTTAGGTCACCTCCATTAGTAATAGGGTCACAACCATCGTTAGGGTCTGTAGAGGCACCAGAGTCATCATCGATAACAACAGCCATATCTGCAGTTAATGGAGGAACAGGAATGTCTCCACCAAAATTAGCTGGCACTCCAGAGTAGGTTCCAGCCAAAGGACCTTCGTTTACAGTAAGAATGTCTGGAACAGGAGCAGTAGCACCAGTCCAAAGGAACATCTGCATTCTTGGGTTAGCTCCATCAGGTGGAGTACTGAAGTTTGCGTTGTTGGTTCCAGAACCGTCTTGTGCATCTGCATTTACAGAGTCACTTCCGTTTCCTGGGTTTCCGTAGTTGTTTTCCTGGAAGTTACCATTTTCTTCGTCGAATCCGTATAGGTAAAATACATCATGACAAATGTTGTTCCAGTAGAATAAGTTAGTAATCGCAGCTTCTTGGAAGTTTGCTGGGTTGTTAGGTAGGTCGTAGTTAAAGTCGAATACCAAACCAGCTCCTCCATCAGGGGAGAATCCTACACCGTTGTTTCCATCGGCATCTTCTTGAGCCCATACGTTATTACCCCTAGTAATGGTGTGCTCAGCTCCGTCAACACCATCGGTATCATGCCATCCAAAAGGAGACGCCTCCACGATATCTGGATCTGCGATCAATGCTCCGTTTGCTGGATCTGGGTGGGTTGGTGGGCTTCTGTAAGGAAGTTCGAATACTCGGTACTGACCAACAAGGGCTGGAGCAGGCTTGCTATCGAACAAAACACTTTCCGTGTGAGCAGCTGTACCGTGTGCATGGTCTCCATGACCATAGTCACAGCTAACAGTCCAATCGATAGTGTCCAACAACTGTCCGTTGATAGCATCGATACGAACACTGTAGTAGTGGCTACCATCTAATAGGAAAATACTTAAATCCCAAGCCAAACGAACTGTATTGTTCTCTAATGGCTGGTATACCAATTTTACAGGAATTTCATTCAAGGAAATACCTCCATTAGAATATAGGTAGGTGCTTCCTTCTACATTTAACAACTCCAATCCGATAGGGATATTTAGAGACAACGCAGTAGCTGCTCGGCTAATCGCTGTACTTGCATCCAAAGATGGATTGGTAGTGTTAATTTTGCTAGCCAAATTTGCAGTGAAAGAAGGAGCAGCGGCATATACCACCTGACCGTCTTTAATGGCGAAACTAGAAGTGGAGTTAAAGATGTCTATTCCATTGTACTGCTGGTTAGCATATACATTTTCCACATTCATACTTTGAGAAGTAGCTTGCGAAAGAATTGAAATAGATTCCACGTCTTGTGCCGTCAATCCATAAGCTGCACGATTGCTGCTTAGGTAAGACTTAATTACAGGCGCGTAGTCTTGAGCTCCTGCTACACTTACCATAAGGAAAGCTAACAGGTAAAGTAATTTTTTCATAGTCTTTAGTTTATGATGAATAAATAATTAAGATTAATACTTCTCCCTAAACCGTATTATAGGAAAAAGTCCATAAATATAATACCTTATTTTCATAATAACCGCGTATCCCCTGAAAATATCACATTTTACCGCGCATTTTGTTGAATATCTGTAAAGATTTGCCATCGGTTAATTGAGAAATAAATGAACACACTTTCATTATATAGGTATAAGTATCGTCCATAGGCTGCCAATCCAAAGCGGTACTTTTAAGCAAAAGATCGTCATAGTGTCTATGATTGCCTTCTTTTTTATGCTCGAAAGCAGTGGTGAGCGCATCCAAAAGGGAAGAAAGAATGTGATAGCCCGAAATCTCCTTGTCGATTACTTCGGGGCTTTGGTATATCTTCTCCACCGAAATCTTGATAATATCGCTTATCTGAGCTTGGTATTTGCTCTTATCCAGCAGCGCTTGTGAGAATTCCCCCTTAAGAATGAGCTCTTCATGATCCAAAAAGATGGAAACTGCTTCTCCTATAAGTGTACTTATAGCCAAGGATCGCAGATAAGCCAATCGGTCACTGGCCTTGTTCAGGTTGTTGTACTTGTCCCTGTTAATGGTATCCTTCACCAAATTAATAAGGTACTCCAGAGCAAATTCCTCTTCGATAAGCCCTAGGTTAATACCATCTTCAAAATCGATAATGGTATAGCATATGTCATCCGCAGCTTCTACTAAAAACGCAAGTGGATGTCTGGCATAACGCCCATCTCCGTTGGAGATAAGTCCCAACTCTTCTGCCACTTCTTTAAAAAATGATGCTTCGCCTTGAAATGCCCCATACTTCTTATCGGCAATGTGTTGGGTAGGTTTTTTGGGCAAGGATTCCTTTGGGTATTTGGTAAATGCGCCAAGGGTTGCATAGCTTAATCGAAGGCCTCCATCTACCCCGTTTTTACTTTCGGTAAGAATTTTAAACCCATTGGCATTTCCTTCAAAATCAACCAAATCCTGATACTGTTTTTCGGTCAACTGATCTTTGAAACGCTTTCCCCTTCCATTCAGAAAATAATCGCCAATGGCTTTTTCCCCACTATGCCCAAAAGGCGGATTGCCTATATCATGGGCCAAGGCAGCAGCAGCCACTATGGCTCCAAAATCATTGAATCGATACCCATGGGTTTCCCTTAAATGCGGATAACGTTCCAACAGCTGTTTCCCAACAGCCCGGCCCAAGGATCGCCCCACCACCGAAACTTCCAAACTATGGGTAAGACGGGTGTGGACAAACGAGGTTTGGGACATAGGAATTACCTGTGTTTTATCCTGCAGGCTTCTAAAAGCAGAAGAAAAAATAACCCGGTCGTAATCCACCTCGAAGCCCAATCGGGTTTCATCCTGTTCTATTCTAAGTCGTTTGTTGGTATCCCCTTGCCGACGTAGCGAAAGGAGCTGCTCCCATTGCAT
>JANQKN010000028.1 GCA_028281065.1 Flavobacteriaceae bacterium
TAAGTTGAAGTTTGAAGAAAGCCCCAAGATCATAACCACAAGCAACTACGGTATTTCCAAGGTGGACGGTAGTACGAAAAGGAGGATTATGTATTGGGTGGCCAGTGATTATTACCACGGGGAGGATGAAAGCTGTTTCAAGTTGGAACACCAGCCCCATGAGGACCTGGGGTTGGAATTGATAAACGATTTTGATGCTGCGGAATACAGCAGCTTTATCAATTTTATGGCCCAGTGCCTACAATTCTACCTCTCTACGAAAAAACCCATACGGGCCCCCGAAGGGAACATCGTGAAAAGGAATGCACTGCAGAGCATGGGGGATGCCTTTTTCAACTGGGCGGAAATATATTTCAGTCCTACGGAAAACGGGGAACCTTCCCCGGCCCTTAATATGTATATCCCCAAAAAGGACCTATTGGAAAGCTGCAAAAAGGGTACGGAATACACTAGGCTTACAAGCCAATCCTTCAAAAATAAACTGGAACAATGGTGTAAGTACAAAGGGTTTGTACTAAACCCCCGAAAACTGTTGAACAAACAGAAGTTCATCAAAAAGAAGTACATGGGCACCACCAGGGAATTCTATTACATACGAACACCCAACACATTGCCCAAAGGATGGAATGCGGAACACGTATACGACACCGCATTCAAGGATGATGACGGGCTTGATACTGTAGCTGAAATTGAAGAAATGATGAAGAACCCCAAAATGGATTTTAAGGATAAAGAGGATATAAACCCAAAGGATGATGATTTCCCCAGTTAATACACAATGGTTCAATAACGATATGGCGCTTTGTTTCCGATTCGGTTTCAAGGTGTATTGCATCCCCAGGAGCGATTTTAAAGTGTGGGTGGAAATGGACCGGAAAGGGCGTAAAAAAAGGCTCCCCAACCCCTTTGAACAGAACGGCGCGCTTTGGAATAAAATAGCGGACCTGTACAGGCAGGAAGCCGAGAAACTGAGAATAAGAATAACTGAAAAAATTAAAGAAAATGAGTTTGGAAAGCACTAAGGATATCGCATTGATTTTCACGACCATATTGTCACTGTTGTTTTTGATTGGTCTATGCCTCTATTGGAGGAACCTGGTTAGGGAAAACAAGAGGATAAAGGCAAAGATCAAACATGCGGAAGAAACCCAAAAAAGATCGTTGGAACTGAAAAGGAAGGGTTTAAAGCCCTTTAAGGTAGCTGGCCGTACCATATATGCCAAAAACTATAAGGAAGCCATGGCAAGCCACCAAAAAGAAGTAAGGAATACTTAACAGCAAGCCTATGGAAAGGACAGAAAGCACAAAAGAGACTTTGAAAAAACTACCCGTTTCCCCAAGGAAAAGCGAGTTGCGGGAAATGTACAGTGACTATCCGTCCAAGATCATCAAGGAGGAAATAAATTCCATCATAAGGGAAAACCGGGGGATACCGGAAGATCAACCCGTGTATTGCAAGTACGTCCGTAAATGTGAATTCGAAAAGTTGATAAAGATGTTTGGTTACCCGATGGGGTACGAAAAGCATTTTAGGTAATACAAAAATGAATTAAAAACAAAAACTATGAGTAGCTTAAAATCAAATTTTTTCAGGGGGGGCGAAAGCAAGTTCTATGACCAATTGGAATTCCATTTTGGATTGGATGAACTTGTACCGGGACCCGTAGAGGAATTGCGCTTTCCAGCATTCAATGGGATAAACCATAATGCAACCATAAACCAACCGGGAAAGGTGCGCCGCGCCTATTCATTTAACGGCGTGGATTCTTACGTAGATATCCCAGTAAGGTTATTGGATGATCCTGGAGTAGGAAACCCATTTAATATGACCGTAAAATTTTGGTACAAACACCCTACCGGTAATTTGGAATCCAACATACCCATTTTTGGGGATCAAACCGTCGATAGTTATAGGGGTGCAGCTATAACCCTCCGCACCAATGATATTGTTTTTAGGTATGGAAACGGGTCTACCCTTAATCCTAATGGAAGAAAGTCGTTTATAGCCCCAACAAACCTATTGCAAAACACGGATTGGAACTGTGTTTGGGTGGAGTTCGTGGATATAGACACCATTAATTGTTGGGTTAACAACCAACCGATTGTTGTTAACTATTCCAGTGGAAATGCTACTTCCGTGGCATGGAATTTTGCCACGTACTTTTTGATGAGAAAGAACCATAACGGCACCATCCATGCGCCAGGGGGGTTGTCAAATATTACAGGTTGGAAAAAACTGTGGATTCCCAATGAGCGTACAGAGGCTTTTAACCTTGAAAATTCGGGGCAGATCCTTTTTTAAAGTTGACTCTATGGAAAGTAAACCAACACACGAGAAATTGATTTTTCGAAAAGGCACCAAAGGTTTGATGCGGGAAGCCATAAAAAATGTTAGGGCCAACAAACCGGAATTAAAAAAACACCTTCGGAAAATAAGTATTCACACCCTGCCATCCCATCTGTATTTGTATGTGGATTTAAGGGTAGCCGAAACATTGAAAAATGAATACCAATCACTGTTTGATAACAAGTATTGGTAATAAAAGTGAAAATAATAATTAACGGTGCAATTGCACCATAAATCAAATTAAGATGAAAAAAAAGCACAAAGAAACCCTAGAATGGTTGGGTAATGACGTATCAGAATTATTTAATCAACAAAGGAAGCTACGAAGGCGTGTAGAAATGCAAAACAGGGTTTTACAATTTGTTTTGTGGTTCATCCTGTTCCTGGTCCTTTTTGGAATTTACCACCGATCCGTATTTGGGTTCTAATATTTTTTAAGTGTGTGGATAGTACCAAAGAACATATTGGAGAACAGCGAATATTATCTTTTTGCTACGGGTACGGAGGTCTCGAAAGGGGAATTTCTCAGTGCGTTCCCACAAGAACCGTCGCTTATGTGGAGATCGAAGCCTTTCAAAACTTCAACCTGGTGGCAGCGATGGAATCGGGTATGGTGGATTCGGCACCTATTTGGACGGATCTTACAACCTTCGATGCAAAACCGTTTCGTAACAGAATACACGGAATCGTTGGGGGTTATCCATGTCAAGGGGAAAGCCTTGCGGGAAAACGGAAACTATGGGATGATCCAAGGTTCCTTTGGCCGCATATTGAACGGGCTATCAAGGCAAGTAAGCCTATTTGGTGTTTCTTCGAAAACGTGTCCGGACACCTCACAGGATCATTCCCCTACATTCTTGAAAGCCTACGATCTATGGGCTATGCAGTTGAAGCGGGATTGTTTACAGCGGAAGAAGTTGGCGCACCACACGAGAGAAAACGACTTTTCATTTTCGCAATGGAGAACACCAAATCTTCCTACTGGGGGGACTCAGGGATTTTTAGGAAAAAGAAAAAGTGGCCACAGACAACAGATCAGTTTACAGATGCAAGTAGAGAAAATGAAATGGCCAACACCGGAAGTAAGCAGGGGGGATTATCACAAACAAAAAAACGGGGAAAACAAGCCGAAACTTTCGGGAGCAGTAATACAGTGGCCGACACCCAGGACATTTTGTTACAAGGATGCAAATCACGATCGGGGAAAGAGCAACCTTGGGGAAGTGGTTCACAATTGGCCAACACCTCAGGCATCCGAAGGGGGAAAGATAAGTGGAAAAGAAACCCAAAATTCATTAACAAAAATGATGAGAAATGGCCAGTTAGACCAGGGCAAGAACAATACCAATGGGAAGAACCTAGAACGGCTAAACCCGGCTTGGGTTGCACAGTTAATGGGTACAACTTTAGAACAGAGCTTTTACGCCAGTTTGGTAACGGTGTAGTTTATCAACAATCAGAGTTTGCATTTAAAACCTTAGTAACGAAACTATTAGCAGACAACAAGATAATGTAGTATGTCAGGGAACACGAAAAAAATGATAGCATTTAACTATTTCGGGGGAAAGTTTACCTACCTCGATGAGCTTTATAGATATTTTCCTTCGGATTTCGACCACTTATGTGAACTGTTTGCTGGAAGTGCCGTAATTACCTTGAATTATACGGACCAAAAGATTATACGAACCATTAACGATATAAACTCCAATGTTATAAACTTTTTCCAAGTTCTTAGGGATAGTCCAAACCAATTAATTGATGTTTTAAAATTAACACCTTATAGCGAGGAAGAATACTTTAATTGTTTGGAAATCGAAGGTAATAGTATTGAGAAAGCTAGGAGGTTTTATGTGAGAATAAGGGGGTCACATTATGGGGATGGGGAGTGTGATAAATCTGCAGGGTGGTATTTTTCCCGTAAAGAAGGTGTAAGGTCAGGAGGACAGGGATTATCTAGGTGGAATAAAGGTATAGGAAGATTGTACCAGGTGGCTGAAATCTTGAATAAGGTACAGGTGATTAATCGTGATTATACCAAAGCTATAAAAATGTGTGATTATGAAAGGGCTTTTTTCTATGTAGACCCACCATATCCTTTAAGCACCAGATCCAGTAAAAAAAGATATTCCTATGAAATGGACGATAAAGATCATGTGGATCTGGCCGAAGCTCTAAATGGTTTGAAGGGCAAAGCCATGATTTCGAGTTACGATAATGATATGTACGATGAATTGTTCAGCTCTTGGACCAAAGTAAAATTAGCACCTAAAAAAAACAATGCATCATCAAGCATAAAGCAAGAAGTGATTTGGTTTAATTACCCTATTACACAGACTGCTGGTGCCCAGATGGCAATGGATTTCAATTCAATTTAAAAAGAATCACGATATGATAGAATTAGAACTTAAAAACGGTGTTTGGGAGATTTCCCATGGGGGAGCCATCCAACACTATGGAACATTGGGAAGCTGTGGTAAATACATACAGCAACATGCGGAAGAAATGGAAGAATGGGAAACCCGGTGATATGAAGTGCTATATAATAACATTATCCAAAACCTTCTTAAAGGGACACCGCCGCGAGGGTGAACCCACAGGGTTTAAACAGGCATACCTAAGCGGTGTTAAAAAACACACCCTAAGAACCAATATTGAGTATTGGGGAAAAATCATTGATGAAGTCAATGCGGGGGAAGCCTATTTGTCCGTACGGCAATGGTCTGGGAAACCCTATGCATCGAAACAAGATTCCGAAATAGGCCGGCATTACAAGTTGGGCAAAGAACTGTTTGAAATCGATCCTGCGGGGGTTTTTGATATAGAGGGTAAATATTTGCCGATGTATGGTGAAGAACACCTTTCCTTTAACGATGGGTTGCACCCTGTGGATTTTTATTCATGGTTCAATAAATATCCCTTACAGGGTATCATAATCCACTTTACGGACCTAAAATACAGTGTGGAGTGGAAAGAGAAACTAGAAGTAGAACCGATAAACTTTTAAATCCAGAGAGGTATGCCGATTGATAAGGTTTAAAAGGGCTAAGAACAAATGTGAATGGTGCGGGGTTCCCAATCACACCATTAGGAGGAAAAACCTACAGACGGGCGAACTTGAACTACCGGGGGGAAACCTCTTTTTGGATCAAGCCGCGGAACTTGGATTTGGCTCATTTAAAAAAGCCCAGGAAGTTGCAGACCATTGGAATGATTGGTGCCCCGATGGATTGGGAAAATGGTCGGTCATTGTTTTAACGGTCGCCCATATAGATAGGGACAAGAAAAACAACCGTTTTGGAAATCTTGCAGCCCTTTGCCAAAAGTGCCATTTGAAGCATGATTTACCACAGCATATAAATAACCGGAAGTACGGTCGCAATTGGAAGCGCGACCAACTTTCCCTTAATCTTTAAAAAGGATGGAAAAACCAATATTCACAAAATCAATAACCTTCGATAAAGAGGCACAAAATGCCCTGCCAAAATGGGTAAAGGATAAAATGAAAGCTGATAGGGAAGCAGCTAGGAGAAAAATGAATTGTAAACACAAAAACACCGAGTTTGTTGGGGCTGTTGGTGGTGAGTTTTGCCACGACTGCCAATCATGGACTGGGGTGTGTGATTAAAACTATAGACCATGCTTGTAAAAGTAACACAAATAGACATTGACAACGGTGTGCCGTGTGATGGGTGCCTTTGCCCCATTGCGTTGGCAATAGACAGGGATTACAATTTAGATGTAAAGGTGCATGCTGATGGTGGGATTGTGATAAACGATGGTGAAAAGGAAACAGAAGTATGGGCGGGCTATGAAGCAGCTTCATTTATAGAGAGCTTCGACGATGGAAATGAAGTAAACCCCTTTTCTTTTGAACTAGACTATAATAATTAATAAATAAAGATAAAATGGCAGATTTCAAGCACAAATCCAAAAACAAAATCGAGATCACTTTTACCGATGGAGAAAAGGTTTTTTCTCCGGGGGAATGCTCATCGAAAAGGTATGTAACCATTGAAAATGAATTACAATGGGTTTTAAGGAGCATATATAAGGAAATATCGGAATCCGATCACACCGAATCGGAAGTTTCGAAAATTAAAATCAAGATGAAATTTAAAAACGAAATATTATGAAACAAGGTAGATCAAGAACACTAAGCATTTGTGTGAGCGATATTCCAAAAGACAGGATATTGAAACATGAAAACGGAAAAATGTATATGAACCTTTCAACATGGGATTATGACGAAGAAGACAGATATGGGAACGATTTCTCTATTTCAATGTCCCCAGAAGTAGTGCTGAAAGATGAAAATGGGAACACTTTCACTTTAGATCCAGAAAAGCACGAAGGGCTAGCAGAATTCTTAAACGAAAACCTGTAGTAAAAATGAGCGTGCCATTTGATTATGTAAACGGGGAAAAGGTCGATTTGTCGAAGCAATCCCACAGGGATGAAGTGATAAAGAGAAACAAGAACCTTGAAAAACTGATGAGTGAGAGACTAGACCTAAGTTTTATTACTCAGGAAGTAAACGTGAATTTTAATTGTGAATGTCCAAAATGCGGATCAAAAATTGAGTATGAAACGGATATTGAAATATGCTGGAGTAATGGTCACATAGATTTGGATAATCATATAGGAACTATCGAGTGCGGATCTTGCAACTTTAGATATTCGAAAATCCTATCACATCATGAGAATGTATGGGTAGGCAGAGTAAAGGAAGAAAAACAAAAAGCAATCAAACTGTAATTATTAAGACATATCATTATGAAAATAACTGAAGAAAACCCTATCCATTTTTTTGTTAAGGATCAATCCTGCGATCGGTGGTACAGAATTGAACTGGAAGCTTTTTTAGAGATTCCACAACACGACGACACTTCGGATTTTCGAACAGTCGAAGACATTAGACTCTTTATGTCAACAGATTTAGTCGATTACGAGTGCGGTACTTTTCAAATTGATTTTGGAAGGGCGGATGGTATTCATTCATGGGCAAAAACCCTAAAGGAGTTGATCGAAATACAAGCTAGAGAATCTTCTATGAGCATCGGATTTTCACAGGCTACGAAGGAAGAATATTTAAAGCTAAGAGAGAAAGCTTTTAACATCTATTTAAAGCATCCTAAAACCGATTACGAAGGTTTGAAGTTAGGATCTGAATTCAGGTAAATTGTTGGATTATGTGCATAGAAAGTAAAACCTGTAAGTGTTGCGGAACCTTGATTCCTACAACCAAAAAAGAAAAATCCAATAAGGAAAAGAACCGCGCCAGTTATAGAAGTACAAAACAAATGGGTGACCTTTTAAGCTACAGTTAATGAAACAACAGGCGTTCTATTACATGCAAACAATAACAGGAATGGTTATTTCCCATTTCATCCCCTCCACGTATTTTCTAATATGGGTTGCTGTTTCGCTTTATTTGGGTCACCGGTTAAATAAAATCAATTATAAGAAATGAGAGAATTTTTTGAGCTTATCAATGAATACCCCTGGACCGCTTTTTTGTTGTGCCTATTCGTGGTCGTGATAGTGGCATTGATAACGAAACAGTATGAAAAACTATAAGGATATGACAAGCTTTAAGTATGTAATGAATGATGACCCTGTTTGTCCACACTGTAACAACGAAATATCTGTGGGTCATGAGGATCTATACCATTTATATGATGAAGACGAAAACCACGAAATAGATTGTCCGTATTGCAAAGAAAGCCTAGCGGTTGAATCTCATTGCAAATGGACATTTTCAACTTACAAATCTATTGAAGAAATCAACTATTAAAAGGACCATTGAAATTTATTGGGTAGGGATCATTTAAAACAATTATAAATCAGAGGGCGCCCCGCCGTAGGAAGCTATAGGCACCCTCCTAAATCAAGAAATGATTATGAAATCAAAATTAGCAATTTTATTATTGGCAGTACCCCTTTTTGTAAATGCCCAGGGGTTTTACTTCGGGGGTTCATTCGATGTCAAAATGGCAAAAGAGGGCCCCACGGCCGAAAGTTACCAGCACATCAAAAGTTCGTTCAATTGGGAAGCCCGTTTGGGATGGGAGATTTACGACAAAGGGGACACCAAGGGATGGCGTACGGGTACGGGTATTGAGAACCACAACGCGATCGATTATACCAAATGGTATTTTCATGTGGATAAGATGCTTATTATCAATTCCGTTAACGACAAAGTGACCAAACCCATCAAGCTGTATGCGGGTGGGGAACTGGGTGCGATATGGAGGACCCCGCCCCCGAACCATTGGAGGAATCACGAAGCATCTTTTACCCTAGGTGTGAATTTTGAAATCCAGTACGAGTTTTCCAAGCACTTTTCCATAGCGGCCAACTACAATTTCTTTTATGGTGAGGCTGCCATTATCCGGGATGCCACCAAATTTACGGAACGGATACGGGAAGACTTCATGGTAGGGTTTTATTTCAAGTCAAATTAGGTGGGATGAAAAGAATAGACTGGAATATGGTGTTGATTTTGTCCTGCTTTATGGTCGTGGCAACGGTAATATTTGATCTTGTCGAATACCAACAGATCCGTTGGGGGGACTTAATCGTAGCTGCCCTATTCACTCCCGCCCTTGTTCTTATAATGATCCCCTTTACGAAAAACACAAAGAAGAAAACAGGCGTAAACAATAAAAACAGAAACATGAAAACATTGCAATACCTATCATTTGAAGCGGTGCAGTATTATGCCCTTTATTTTAAATCGAATTACCAACATGCCCATTGGAACAAGTTTGCAGAATGGGTTTCCCGTTTTGAAAATGTCAGTAAACTGACCGATGGGAACTTTGAAATAATCTACAAAAACAGGAGCCGTGAGGTTTACGGGGATTTGATACCCTGGGACTATTTCAAGAAGCAGTAACAATTGGTATTTTATTGAATATCACCAAAAAAAGGGGAGGGTAAGTAAAGCCCTCCCTTTTTCATTCCCAAGAAAAAAGGCTAAAACAGGCAAAAACTTCCAAAAAGTGGAAAATAATGCAAAAAACACCCCAAAAGACCCAAAACCGAACGGGGGTTTTGCTTTCCATAAGAAATTTGTTTCAACAAGTAGGAATACAAGATCATTGACAGCATGAAAAAGTTCTAATGGATTTCAGACCCGCATTACTTACCGGAAACCAATTTAACCAGTTCATCCCCAAGAGCAATTGTCAAAGGACAGATTTAGGGAGCGGCGATACGTTTTTCACGGTTTCAAGTATGCGTGAATGGGTCAAGAAATACCATTCCCAAGCAAAGAGGATCGCGCCCATATTAAAAGGCGCAACGGTGGAAAAGACAGTGGAAAACATCCATTCGTTTTTATACCAGCTCTTGGCTTACAAAGCAGATGGCCCATTGCAGGTTATCAAGTCCCCGGCCTGTGCGTGGAGTACAAGGGACCAGGGGACCGACTGTAAAACATTCAGTGTGTTTGCAAGTGCCATTCTATCCGAGTTGAGGATAAACCATGCCATTAGACAGGTTAAACAGCCCACTTTTCACCCGGACCTTTGGACCCATGTTTATGTGGTGGTCCCAAAAAACCAGAATTCGAAAAGGATCGGAAAAGACTATTTCGTGCTCGATGGAACAAAAATGATCAACACAGAGGTTTCGTATTCCGAAAAAAACGATGAATTTATGGATTTACAGCACATAGGCTTAGCATGTGCCTCCACAACGGGGGTAACACCAGGTATCATACCGCACCACAAACGGAGGCCGGTATTGCCCAAACCCCACATGAAAAATTGCTATAGGCAATTTATGGGGTACTTGAATATGTTGTATTCACAGGGGTTACCCGCGGAATATGTGCAGAAAATCAAACACGTTTTGGACAGTGAATTGGCCAAGGGTAAGGACCCGGTTATCGAATTGTCCGAAAACGGAATAGGTGTTGAGGGGAAACGCTTTATGTTCCCTGTGGGACTTATGGGTCCCGGTGCCGTTGTATTCAAGAAAAAAGTGGGTGATTTCCTGAAAAACGCAGGGAAAAAAGTCATCCAGAAAATAGGGGCCTGGGTTAAGTTGATCTTTTCAAAAATCATTGGGTTCTTCCAATGTATCGGCTCGTCCACCAACCCCAAAAAATCCGAGGAATTGATAAAGGTAATCGCTGCCAATTTCTGGGAACGCCCATTGCGCCAGATGGAAAGGGTGGATTCCCTAAATACGGCGGAATTGGCAAGGAGGCTATCCAAAGCCAGTAAGGACCTTGCCGTAATGGAAGCCTATTTCCGTTTCCACGCCGACGAAAGCCGGGAATGCGGAAGGAAAGCCAACACGGCCACTGCCAATTTCGTACAGAAATTGGAAGACCAGATGGTAGCCATGTTGAATGCCATGAAGGAATTCTATGTGATTACCCCAAAAAGGGTCCCCGTCGTTGCAAGTAGGGAAGAAAACCATGCGGGTAACATTACCCACCATTGGAAGGGAAAAACGATCACGACACATTACAACCAATATACGATGAGGGTTAAACCGGGAGCGATCCCACCAGACAACCCCATCCCGTCCGGCACTACAAAACCGGGTACCGACCCAGTGCCGAAACCAAAACCAACACCCCCAAAACCAAGGCCCACAAAGCCAGCACCCAATCCAACACCAACAAAGCCAGCTCCAAGACCGGCACCACGGCCTTTGCCAAGGACACAGCCGGATAACAAAAAAGCCGGTGTAGGTGTATTGCCCATTGCTTTGATAGCCGGTGTTGCATTGAAAGCACTTTTATAAAAAAACAAGATATGTCATTTTACCCAACCCGTTTGAATATGCTTCGCAAGGCCGCGCCTCCCCCAAAAAAAGGGGGTGGTTTTGGCCCTTCCACCAAGGAAATCATGCTTGGTGCAGGTGCCGCGTTGGCCGCAGTATTATTGATTAAAAAAGGAAAAAACAAACCAAAGGATGCCTAAGAAAAATTTCTATTTCGGAATCGGAAAAGCGGTTGCAGACATCGTAATGGCTGTAAACAAGCCTTTAGGGACATTGGTCCTTAATTGGGTAAATGCCAACCTAACGGATGTTTCCCAGTTTGTTACGGGTTCAATTTTCAGTTCTTCCGAGGTTGAAAAATACATGGTGGACTGGACCGGTAAGGTTTTGTTGCCCTGGGTAAAGAAACTGGCCATTACGAGATTGGATGTTTCCCCTTCGGGATATATGAAATTCAATGAATTGATGGAAGATCTTTCCGTGGCGAACAACTACTTTTCCACCAAAACCGCTTCCACGATAAAGGGTTTTAAACCTATCCAGGCACAAGAGATAAACAGGCACAAGGCCAAAGCCATTGAGTTGGTGGGTAGGGCCATTTATGTTTCCTATTTCGGATTGTTGGAGAAAAAAATCCCGGGTACATTTTTCAGGGGAACCAAAACCATTAATGCCAAACAGTATACCGGTTATCCATTGGAAAAATACCTATGGAAGGGTAATCCGGAAATAGTTATAAATACCATAGCATCCAAACAGACAAAGTCATCGGCTACCAGCAAAAGGGGGCAACTGCCCCATGCGGGTATACCCATAGATCCATTTCCCCACGGGGATATACCGCCGGACCCATCGGGTACAGGGGGCGTTAAGCCACCCAAAACAATCCCAAAGGGACCGCCGGTATTAAAAAAGACACATCCTATAAGGCCATTACCCCCTAAAAAGGATGGTGGTACGGAATTGGAAACGGGCTACGAAACCCCACCCTTTGATCCAGGCACAACGGAAAATGGGAACGAAAAAGGGAATGGGGAGGATAGACCAAAAAAGAAAAAACTGTTTACCCTTAAAAATGGATTGATCGCCTTTGGGGTCATTGCACTGGGAAAGAAACTGTTAAGCTAGTAATTAATTAAAAACCGATAATACATGAAAACTCAAAAAGTAACCCAAGAAAGGGTAAAAGACACTGCAATTAAAGTGTTGGGACTCGTGGGCGGCTTTATGTTAGGCGGCGCATTCAGCGCGGTCGTGCCGTCTGAGAGTAGAACGATTGCAAGGATTGGAATCGCTGGGGGTGGTGCCATTGCACATACCACAGTAAAAGACGATGGTGGACTGGGAACCATACTGAAATATGCAGGTATGGGAGCTGGGGCGCGGGAAGTCTACGGCCTGGTAACGGACCAATTGCAGAAAAACGCAGATCCGATTGGTGCCGATGCCAATGTAATGGAAAGGGCCTATTACGGTGCCATTGGTTTGGCCTGTCCGTGCGATGATGATTTTGTGGATGAAGGGTACGCAGATGCGGACTTTGAAAACTACCACTTTACCGATAATGAATTCCTATTGGATGGTGGGCAGTTTAACCCTTCTGGGCTGCAGATGCCGGGTATGGAATTCGACAACGTTTTCTATGACGAAACCCCTTCAATGATTTAAACCAAAAGTAAAAACAGATTTTAACACAAAAAATACAACGATGAGCAATTTAAATAAATTCGAAAAGGCCAAGGATTATTTGGCAGAGATTATTGGCAATCTTTCACAGGAACTTCAAATCCTGTATAGTGAAGACAATTTAACCTTGGAACCTCACACTTTATTGGTTCGAAAGGACATAAAGGGAGCCAGTTCAAGGTATCAGTTGATTGACAGCAATACGAAAAAGTCCGATGGTATTTCCACCTTGGATGGAAATAAATTCGATACCGGTAATGCTTTCATCTTTGATGGGGTAGCAACTGCTTTTAAACAGGGTGACGATGGGAACAATCTAGGTGAGTTGGCTTATGATGCTGCGTTCCCAAATGCTTTGAGGGGAGCTTTTCTGGTCATCACCCAAAATGGGAGGAAAGTACTTGATATCCCAGTAGCAGATTGTTATGTAAAAGGAACGCCTCAGGCCCCTTATGAGCAATATATACAATTCCCCCGTTTTCTGCATGTTGCCGATTATGTGAATTTTGAAATGATGCTTCATTTCCCAGAAGGCGGTGGCGGTATCCCTGTTACAGCAGGGAAGATCGAAGGGTTTGAACTAAGGGCGCAAGGTATGTTAACCGTAAGAAGAAAGTAATTTTTTTCATATTAAATTTTAGTTAGTTAGTAAAAAGCCTTGCCTGTTCTGAGGCGGGGCTTTTTTTAATCCATAAAAAGTTACAAGATGAAAGCAATAAACAGGACTGCTACCCTCACTATAGCCGTTGGGAACACAGCAGGGAAAGCAACCATAGATGATATACCAAGGGGTTCCCAGTTCTTTGTGGGGGCTATAGCAAAACCAGCACCGGATCAGCTTGTGCGGTTGGGGATTTGGGAAAACGGACAGAGGTTACAAGATGCTATTGATATTTCGTGGTATGACGGTAAACAGGGTTCTTTTTCACAAAGGGCTCTTGAACTTGATTATGGCGGGGGTACGAAATTGGAATTCCAAGCCAACACCGATACCGCTATTGCGGGAAGTGACCTGCAGATAGAGATCGTGATCCAAGGATGGGTTGACAAAAACTGTTAATCGTTTCGGATGAGTGATATCAAGGACATATTCGGTGGGGTTACGGCAAGGCTGGGGTTTACAACGATTACCTCCACGAATAGGCAATTCAAAATCGACGGTTGGATAAACCCAACATTTACCAACCTGGGGGAAAGCCCCGTGGAAATAAACGGGGTGATCTATAACCAAAACGAAACCTATGATGCCAGTGTTGGGGATTTCCCCGTGGTGGATACCATCCGTATTGTCTTTGCGCCGGCTTCCCTCGATCAAAAACAGAGGCTCATTGCCAATTATGGCGTATTAGTGAAAGAAAACCAAGACAGTTGTTAATGAAACCGGATATCAATTCATATCGATCGTGGCTGGATGAGAAACGTATCAACCTGGTACAGGTATACGATGATTGCGCAAAGCCCATAAACAATGCCAAGTTCAGTGCAGCGGATATACAGGAAAAATTCGGGGGCCATTTCATGGCAATGCTCGAATTCATCAAGACTAAGTATCCGCATTTAAGTAAAATCTATCTGCAGAAGTTGCAGCGACACGGGACGGCCTATAAAAACAGGGAGGATTTGGTCCCCTTTAACCTTATCGACAAAAGGGCCACAGGGGAACCCAGTCTGCCCAACCCCACTACGGCAAAGCCCATTAACAGGGTTGAAGTATCACAGGTCATACCCCCGCAACCACCCCAAGTAACCTATCCGAACCACAACGGGCATGGTATTGGACTCATGGGGGCTATGGGTTTGAGCATGCCGGATATCATGGAAATGCATACGGCAAAATCCCAAATGCCCGAATTGAAATCCAGGGTAGACCGACTGGAAGAAGACAAAAGGAAACTGGAGGAAGAAGTAAAACGGTTGGAACGGGAGAACTTGAAATACGAATTGGGGGTAGAGGGACGGCCTTCTTCGATTGAAAAGTTGATTGATAGCATTTCTGATCCCGACACACTGGAAACTCTGATTTCGGCAATCAAGAATAAACAAGAAACCGCACCTGGACTTGGAGAACCCCAAACGAACAGTAAAACGAAGGATGCACTTATAAAAGTGATTACCAAAGAATCGGTAACAGACGAAATCGCCACCTATGGATATAACGTGATAAAGCTTTTATGCAAAGGGGACAAAGCATTGGCGAAACTAATTCATAACCACATTAACAACAATACTGATGCCTAGAACACTTGAAATAAAGGCCAGCAACCCAATAACGGAGGATCAACGCTACGAAGCCTTAAAAAAGATCAATTCCCTAAGTGATTTGGAATTGGAAAGGCTTTCCCAATTGGCAGATAGCGCAAAAGCAAGAAAGTACCTAACAAGCAAATGGAATATGCTTAAAAAATTCGTATTGTAAGATGGAAGAAAAAGGGCTATCAAATCCAGCGGTAGCAGCCGCATTGGCACCCGCCGCAAATACTGCGGTAAAGGGAGCGGGGGATTTTATTTCCAAAAATGCCAAGCCCATTTTGTTGGCTGCAGGGGCAACCGCCCTGGTTGTTTTTGGCCCCAAGGCATACCGGAACTATCGGGCCAAGAAATACGCCAATGCCAATATCGGAAACCCTAACCTTGTGGCGGCAAGTATCATATTTGCGAGTTTCAAAAGGTTTAAGTTTCCTGGGTTCATTGGTCTTTTTGTCCCCGATATCAATATAAGTACGGATGAAGATTCCCTGAACCGTATTGCATCCGATCCCAAGACCCATATAAAGGAGGTTGCCCGTGCCTATAAGATCCTTTTCCAAAGGAACCTGGCACAGGACGTACAACAAGGATTGTCTACCAAGGAACTCCGCACCTTTTATTCCCTATTGCAAAGCAAACCTATCAACGATGACAAAACCCTTTACCCCATTGGCAGCACATTGTTTGTAGCCAAAAAACCACATATAACCGTAAACGAAGCCACTAAACAGGGCAATTCCTGGAAAGGCACAAGTTTCCTTTTCGGCAATTTCAACTTCAACGAAAAAGTGGGTAAGGTGATTGCCAACGGTATTTGGAACGGGGAAAACTATTACATAGTGGAAAAATGCGGTTTGGGCCCGTTTTTTTGCAATACGGGTGTTGTGTTGCAGCATCAGGTAACCAACGAAAAAAAGTAATTATGCCAACAAAAAGAATACAGGTATTGGGGGATGATGGGTTTCCAGTGGATAATGCCCACATCACAAGCAACGGAAAGGGTGTGATCACCGATTTTGACGGTTTTGCGACCCTAACGGCCACACAGCAGAACCAGCGTTTCACATTTTCCCATGTAGCTTTCAAGAACAGGACACTGGCCTTTAACAATATTGGCAATACCGTCACGATGCAAACCGATGTCAACACCTTGCCCCCGGTGGTGATCACTGCAAAAAAGAAGCCTCCAACACCCCCTAGAAAGAAACCTACCGCACCCCCTAAAAAGGATAATACCGGAAAGGTGGTGCTTTATGGGACATTGGCAGGGATCGCCTTAGCTGTTATGACTTCATCCAGTGAGCCGGAGGAGAAACCAACCCGGAAAGAGGAAGTAAGGACCCTAAAGATGTAGCCAGTGAAACCCACAGACCCTAAATACAGCTTCTTTACGGATAAGATCCGTGCCGCCGCCCAAAAGTATGGGATTCCCCCAGCCTTGGGCATTTGGCAGTTATGGTACGAAAGCAACTATAAAAGCGATGCGGTTTCAAGTGCAGGGGCAATAGGTATAGCTCAGTTCATGCCGGCAACCGCTCAACAATACAGGGTAGACCCTTACGACGTGGACAGTAGTATCGATGGGTGGGGCAGGTACATGAGGGATCTGTATAAAATGTTCGGGAGCTGGGAATTGGCCTTGGCGGGATACAATGCAGGACCGGGGAACGTACAAAAATACAAAGGTGTCCCACCATTTAGGGAAACCTTGGAATACATAAAAAAGATTTTGCCCAAAATAGGAAAGAAGAAAAACCTATTGGGGTTGTTGATGGGGTTAACATTGGTGACCATAGCCACGATAAAATTAAGCAACAATGCCAAGAACAGTAAAAAATAAGGAACAAGCAGTAACCAGGGACCGATTGATGGACCATGGGGATGTTTCCGGGGTTGTTACCATCGATTGGGAAAATTACGAAGTTCATTCCATGGTATTGGTTGGTGATATCACCCTAGAGGAAGAAAATACACCAGGGGAAGGGATAAGCAAAACCATAACGATGGATGTTTCCGGTGCCCACGGGATAACGCTTCCCATTTCATGGGGGACCCCTGTAGGACTTTATGATGATGCCATAAGGAACAAATTCATTGTCCAGCACGTAAAGGAGGGGCAATGTTCCGTGGAGATAAACAAGGGGGAAGGATAAGAGAACGAAATTTCAATTCATAACCATGAAGGCAATCAAAATAGATGGTGTTATTAATGTGCATAACGGGATACCGCACAATTTTAAGCGGCCCGACGGTTCCGTTTCCCTGGCCTATCAAAAAATGGCCCCCGAAGTACACCTAAAGGACGGATGGAAGGATTTTGTATTGCCTGACTTTGACAAAACCACGCATAAGCTTGGTGAAAAAATAGATATGGGGACCCACTTTACACAGGAGGTTGTGGAAATGACCCAGGAAGAAAAGGAAGCGGTCCAGGAGCAAATACAGAATGCGGTCCAGGAGGAAATCAAAACAGAGAGGAACAACCTTTTACGCAAGGGTGTTTTAGTGGTTTCCGATAGTGGCACTTATTGGTTCGATGAAATGGCATTGATGAAGTTTATTAGCCTGATGACCCTAATGCTGAATGCAGGGATGCCAACCATGCGTTGGAAAAACAAGGACGGCGGTTGGGTAGACGAAATCCCCATGGAGGAATGCAAAGCCATTTCCATACAGGCGGCAATTAAGATACAACAGATTTATTTGGAGCATTAAAAACGGATATAGTTCAATTCCCCAAATATGAGACTTATGAAAGGACATATTTTTTTATTAATGACCGCCGCAATTGGCGGTGTTTCCTCTGAAATCATTCAATTGTTTTTGAATGAAAAATGGCAATTCATTGCAATAGTGGCTGTGGTTGGCCTCGATCTTGTTTTTGGGGTTGCCAAAGCATTGTACAACAGGGAGTACGAAACCAAGAAAGCCTTTAAATCCGTTTGGCTTTTGTGTGGCTACACTGGATTGCTGGCTACTGTCCTACTGATAGAAAAGGGGTTTACGTTTGCCAGTTTCCTAAGTGAAGCGGTTTTGTTACCGATCATAGTATTTCAGGTAATAAGCATTATCAAGAACATGAACCTTTTGGGGTTGATTTCGAGTGAGATGTTGACCCGGATGCTATCCAAGATCGATACCTATAAAAACAGGACACCCCCGGATCACGAAACTATAAATGACGATATATGAACGCAGCTTTTAACAAAGCCCTTGGGCTATACGGATTGAAGGAAATAGTTGGCAAATTGGATAACCCCAAGATTATAGGGTTTTTCAATGAATTGGGATTCGATGGCAAAAAAATGAAGGACGAAACGGCCTGGTGTAGCGCTTTTGTAAACTGGTGCTGTAAAACCGTGGGATTGCCCTATAGCGGGAAACTGAATGCCCGGAGTTGGTTAAAGGTCGGTACTTCCACTACCAACCCCCAAATTGGGGATATAGTCGTTTTGTGGAGGGAAAGCAGATCCAGCTGGAAAGGTCATGTAGGCTTCTTTGTCCGGGAAACCTCCCGGCACATCTATATTTTGGGTGGGAACCAGGGCAACGCTGTGAACATAAAAGCCTACAACAAAAACAGGCTTTTGGAATACAGAAAATTGGATTGATATGTGGGTGGCCTTGCTTAAAATAGTATCCCTTGAAAACCTAAAGACCGTTGGCATCGTATTGGCGATACTGGCGGCCGTTTGGTTTTTTAAGGATTATCAATTCCAAAAGAGCGAAAACCACAGGCAATCAGAAAACGCAGAACAGTTGCGCAAATACGACAGCTTGAAATATGCCACCCAAACCTACAGCAAAGACGAATTGGCCGAGTTCCTGGAATACCAGAGGCAGGACCTTAACGATTTCCTGAAAAAGGAAGACATAAAAATAAAAAGGATTGAAAGGATCATCACCCAAAGGCTTGAATACAGGGATACCAACACCCGTACCAACGACCTGCAGAAAGTCCTGGAGGCCATAAAAGAAAACAAACGCATTGAGGTCCCGGTTGTGGACAGTACAAAATGCTTGGTGGTCCGTGGGATCGTCCGGTTTGAAAACGACAGTCTTGTCCTGGACCTTACCGACAGGCAGTTTAACAATACCACGGATGTGATAACCCATTGGGAGCGCAACCAATGGAAACTTTTGGGAATCCCAACAAGGTTATTTGGAAGGAAAAAAGTCACCGTTACCATTAGGGATGATTGCGGTAAATCCAAAACATTCGTAATAGACACCAAATCCAAAAATAGGAGATAATGAAAAAACTATTGATAGCATTGGCACTGGGGGGTGGTTTCCTTTATTACCAAGGGAAAAGTAAGTTGGCCCAGATAAAGCACATCCTTAAAAATTCGGATGTTTTCCTTCGTGATATCCGGAATGTTCGGTTCGATCTTTCCGCGATTCGGTTCGATGTGGACCTGGACCTAAAAAACAACAGCAATTTCCCGCTTTCCATTAATTCCTATGGGGCCGTTACCCTTAAAAAACTGTTGTACTACAATCTAAACGGTGATTTCTTAGGTGAAAGCATGGTTAACAGGAAAAGAATTGATATTGATGCGGGGGGGCTGTTATCGATCGATGGATTGGCCACAGCGATACCCATTAAAAACATCGGGGGGGCATTGAATACAACCCTAACACTTTTGCAATCCCCGGATAGTTTGAAAATCAAAGTAGAAATCGAAACCCCTGCCGGGACCTTTATTGTTTAGTTCTTATGAGTTCAATCGACACCTTTAACCTACTCCACAACGAGGAAACCAGTAAAGAAGAATTATTGGAACTATCTGGTAGACTCCAGAGTGATGGTTTCTATGAAGAAGCCAGAAGGGCGGCATACATTGCTTCCCTTATAAAGAAGGGTGAAGTCATCCGGATAGAATTAAAGGCACAGGGACTTAATGGTCCCGCCCACAATGGATTGGCAAAAGAAGCCCTGGACGGTTGCGGAAGGTTGAAAAAAGGGTTTGTTTTTATCAAAGGGGGTAAAATCAAAAGGGTACAGAAAAAGGAACAAAAAACCAAAGAAAAACCCAAGGCCACCCCGACCAAAAATGACAAGCCGAAAAAGTATGATTTTATATATGAGGTTTCCCATACGGGGGGATACATCGTGAAATCGTTTATAAAATTCGAAGAAACCCGGAGTGTTAAAAAACGCAAGGGCAACTTTAACGTTAAAGGGTTGCGTGAATATAAAGTAACGGAGATTGGTCTAAAGGGCCTAAAGAAAAAATACCCCAATAATTCCTACGGGAATAAGCACGAATTGACTTCCAAGGATTTAAAAAAAGCCAAGGGACAGGGACTGAAAGGGGCAGTTACCAAAAGGGAAGATCCTACTGTAAAACCCTGCCCGATTCCCAATGATGGGATGCTTAGGAGGATGGACCAGCGAATGAAAAAACCCCCTTTGTTCAAAATCGCAGGGGAAACCGGGAAGTTTCTCCAGGCCATAGAAAAGAAACCTATGGGCAGCGTGGTTGTGGTGCTGAGCACACCCCAGGGGACCGGTAAAACCACAACGGCATATAAGTGGATCAACGACTTAGCAAAGGACAACAGGTGCCTTTTCCTATCATTGGAGGAACATCCAGATAGCGCCCTTGCGTTGGAAAAGGAAGATGCCTACATAAACCCCAAGGTAAAATCGAATATCATTACCACAGGGGAAGTGCCTAACCTAGATGTATTGGATCAATGGATAAAGGGTCATGATGTTATTGTTTTGGACAGTTGGCAAAAACTGACAAAAAAGCTCGGCCGCCTTGATCTGGATTCAGATTTCCGAAAAAAATACAATGGTAAAGTATTCGTGTTCATCATACAGCAAACTACCGATGGAAAGGTAAAAGGGGGGAGTGATATTGTATTTGATGGTGACGTAATCGTTTTGGGCCACAAAGGTGATAGTTTCAAGGAAAATTATCTTTATTTTGACAAGAACCGGTATACCAAAGTGGATCTGCAGCAACTGCATTACAATATTTCCACAGGGAAAGTATACAACCCCATGGAGAAAAAACCGGAAGAAAAGAAGCCACAAAAGAAGTACGATAGTTGGTTGGAAGTCAAATAGAAAAGCCCTTCATTTCGAAGGGCTTTTTTTTATTCCTAAAAGGTTTTATTTGTGAAACTACGGGATTTTTCTTACCACTGTAGTTACCACTAAAATAAAAACCCCTTGTAAATTAAGGGGTTTAGAGAGGTTTTTGTGACCTGGCTGGGGCTCGAACCCAGGACCCTCTCCTTAAAAGGGAGATGCTCTACCAACTGAGCTACCAGGTCATTTATAATCGCGAAACGATTTCTGCGTTTGCGGGTGCAAATATAAGATCATTCTGTTTATTATTCAAAGCAAAAAGGATTAATTTTAATAAATATTTTTTCTTCCTTTTCAACCCGCTATAATTGCGATATTTGCAAGTATGAAATTAGTCCTTATTGGTTATATGGGAAGCGGGAAATCGTCTATTGGACAAAAGCTTTCCTCCGTCTTGAATTATAATTTTATCGACTTGGATTCCGAGATAGAAAAGACCGAAGGGACTTCCATTCCAGATATCTTTCAGCATAAAGGGGAAATCTATTTCCGTAAAAAAGAAGCAGCCGTTTTGGAGGATGTTGTGTCGGGAGGCGATAATGCAATTATTGCTACAGGAGGGGGAACCCCTTGCTATGGTCGGGTGATGGACGATCTTTTGGAACAAGAGGATGTCATCACGGTGTACCTAAAGTGTTCTGTAGATACGCTTACAGATCGTCTTTTCAATCAAAAAGAACACCGTCCCATGATTTCCCATTTGGATACTGTTGAGCTGCTCAACGATTTTATTAGAAAGCATCTGTTCGAGCGCTCTTTCTATTATAATAGAGCAGAAAACACTATTGTTTGTGATGGTATGGACGAAAAAGAAGTAGTGGAAAAAATACTGCTATCCCTATTCTAAAATAGCCGTGCAGCTGTTGCGATCGAACTGAACCGCTACATTTTCATTTAAGGACGTAGAAAGCGAAATCCCTTTAAAATCGGCCTTTACCGGGTATTTTTTATGGTTTCGGTCTACCAATACCGCTGTTTTAAATTGCTTTAGGGGAACTTCCAAGAAATGTTTCACACCGTAAATAAGGGTCGTTCCCGAATGCAGTACATCGTCCACCAAAACAATCGATTTGTTTTCAATCTCTTCGGTAGCGAGGGAGGTGGTAACAGGATTGGTAGGAACCTTTTTGTCCACAAACACTTCGCACAGGGTTACTTTTATAGGGGAGATTTTTTCAACTTCTTTTTTCAATCGCTTTGCCAACAAAAAACCGTTTTTCATGATCCCGGCAATGATCACTTCAGATTCATTCACATTGGTTTCGTATACTTGATACGCCATTCGGCGTATCTTGTGGGAAGTCTGTTTGTTGTCTAATATAACGGTAGCTTCTTGCTGCATGTTCGTGTTTTTTTCAAAGATACAAATTTGAAAGGGCTCTATTCCGTTGTGTCTTCGGTAAAATCTTCCAGGTCCCTTCGGTCTTTTTTGGTAGGGCGCCCGGTTCCTTTTTTTCGGTAATAATCCTTGGCAAATTTTAAAAGCTCGGTATTCTCGAAGGCTTCTTTTGGGGTTGTATCCGTTCTGTAGAGACTAACGAGTTTTGCCCCAACGCGACTGGGTGGAATTTCGAGTACCTCCAAGGTGTAATTGATCTGGTTTCTACGAACCATAATCTGATCCCCAGGATATACTTCCCTAGACGGTTTTACGATATCCTCGTTAATACGAACCGTACCTTTCTTGCAGGCAATAGAGGCTTGATTACGTGTTTTAAAGTATCGGGTACACCACAGATATTTGTCGATCCTCATACCAATGGGATTAAAAGTGCGTTAAATAAAGGACAAAAATAGCGGAAAATTGTATCTTGCGCCATTAAAAAATTGAAGATGAAGAAAGCAAAATTACTTGCATTATTTACCATAACCTTTTTAACTTTTCTTTCCTGTCGTAATGACGATGGAAATATAGAGTTCGTTCCTGCCCGTGATAGAGGGGAAGAAGTACCTGCTTCTACAGCTATTATTGAAGACTATTTGCAGACTCACTTCTATAATTATGAAGAGTTTGCAAATCCACCTGCTGATTTCGATTATAAGATACGTTTCGATACCATTGCTGGGGATAATTCAGACAAAACCCCAATTATGGATATGTTGGGAGACCAGCTTCAATTTAAAATGGTTCCCGACCGTGTAGACGAAGGGGTTGAATATAAACTGTACTATTTAAAAGTAGCCCAAGGTGGCGGCGAGACCAGTCCAGAATTCCCTGATATTACCATCGCTACGTTCGAGGGTATTTGGCTAAACGAAGAGAATGCTACCCAAGCGTATACCAATTTATTCGATAGTTCGGTAGTTCCCGTAACTTTCGATTTAACTGGGGTGGTTAATGGTTTTCAGGATGCCATGGTGGAGTTTAATGTAGCCGAAAGCATTGTTGAAAACCCAGATGGTACCGTAGAACCCATTAACCCAGGTATTGGAGCAGTGTTTATCCCTTCTGGTTTGGGGTATTATGTAAGTACGCCACAAGGTTCCGGAATCCCAGTATATGCACAGCTTATCTTTACCTTCCACCTGTATTCATCCAGTCAAGGAGATCAGGATAACGATGGAATTCCCTCTATTTTCGAAGACCTTAACATGAATGGATTGGAAGAGGATGACGATACCGACAGTGATGGATTACCTAATTTCTTCGATGCAGATGATGACAACGACGGACGTCCTACTTCTGGGGAAATAGAAGTTCGTGAATACATCAACGAAGAGAATCCTACCTTACTTCCCAATGAGTTTATCGTGACTACCGAAACAAATGATGATGGGGATTTAGTCATTACTACCGTTGAATATATCGACGCTAACAACAATGGAATTTGGGATCATTTGGACGATGAAATCTAACCTCCTATACAATAAAGAATATAAAAAAAGCCCTGTCTAACGACGGGGCTTTTTTAGGTTTGCATTTTTCTTTTTCTTACTTACGGGTTATCACTTTTAAAGATGCTTTTACAATAGCATCGGCATTAAGCCCATATTTGTCCATTAATTGGTCTGGGGTTCCAGATTCACCAAAAGTGTCTTGCGTAGCAACAAACTCTTGGGGGCTAGGATGATTTTCTGCTAGTACGCGGGCTACGCTTTCGCCCAATCCACCTAGGTAGTTGTGCTCTTCGGCGGTAACCACACATCCGGTTTTGGCAACGCTGGATAGGATGGCTTCGTTGTCTAAGGGCTTAATGGTGTGTATGTTGATAACATCGGCAGAAATCCCTTGCTCGTTCAAGGTTTCCGCAGCTTGCAACGCCTCCCAAACCAAATGTCCTGTAGCTACAATAGTAACGTCGTTTCCTTCCTGTAATTGAACTGCTTTCCCTATTTCGAAGGTTTGGTCCTCCGCAGTAAAGTTAGCCACCTTAGGACGTCCAAAACGTAGGTAAACGGGGCCGTGGTGTTCAGCAATGGCTAGGGTAGCTGCTTTGGTCTGATTGAAATCGCAAGTGTTGATAACAGTCATTCCGGGCAACATTTTCATCAAGCCAATGTCTTCAAGAATTTGGTGGGTCGCCCCATCTTCCCCAAGGGTTACCCCAGCATGCGAAGCGCATATTTTCACGTTTTTATGGCTGTACGCAATACTTTGGCGTATTTGATCGTACACACGACCTGTGGAGAAATTGGCAAAGGTTCCTGTAAAAGGAATTTTTCCGCCAATGGTCATTCCCGCTGCCAATCCCATCATATTGGCCTCAGCAATCCCTACTTGGAAAAAGCGATCGGGATGATTGGCTTTAAATTCGTCCATCTTAAGGGATCCTGTTAAATCGGCACAAAGTGCCACCACATCTGGGTTGTTTTTTCCCAATTCGGTAAGACCTGCTCCAAAACCAGAGCGGGTGTCTTTTTTACCTGTGTCTACGTATTTTTTCATTCTTCTATACTAAGGTTGTATGAAAAGGATACCTTTTTTGATATCTTTTTTGTTTCAATTACTTGAATTATCATTTTATTGTCCAATTCCATATAAAGAATAAGACCTTCTGGGATGTCATAAGTAAAGCCACTCGCATTGGTACTGTTTACCATGATTTTGAATAATTCCTCGAATATCTTGTTATTGGTAACGGGTTTGTCTGAATCCACTGCCATAACCAAAGGCCTATCGGGTTCCTGAGCTGGATAGATGCTGTATGTGTCGTAGGAAATACCATTGACCTCAATCTTTTTTTCAGCTTTTTTACTGACAAGTTCCAGTTTTTCTTCTTCAAATTCGAATGTCTGGGGAGTAGGGATAAAGTCCTTTACGTCCATTTTAAAAAGGAAACTGTTTTTCCCAAACCCAAAATTCATATATACCATCATTTCTTGGGTATCCATTAAAAGAAAGGATTGGGACTGGGAAGTATTCATAGATGGATTTGGAAAAAGCCCATTTGCAAAATCAGCACCCATTATATTTTCTTCGGTAAATAAATACCTTCCGTCTTTTGTGATATTAATGGTGACTGTATCTGTGGTCTGTTTACGTGCATTGGGAACTACGTACGTAACTTCATAATCCAAATTAACGGTTGCAGATTGCCCGTAGGCAGAAAAACCACTTATGATAAGTAAGGATATGAATAGCAATTTCCGCATAACTCGATTAATAGTCTCCTAAAGTTTCTGGGTTTTGTGCCAAACCAATTTTCAATTGTTCGTCATTGGGCGCTTTTCCGTGCCAAGCATGGGTGTGCATCATGAAGTCCACTCCGTTCCCCATCACCGTATGCATAAGTATGGCAACAGGTTTTCCGTTTCCGGCTCTGTTTTTGGCTTCTTTTAGCCCATCGATAACAGCTTCTAGGTTGTTTCCTTCAGCTATTTCCAACACATCCCAACCAAACGTTTCAAATTTTCCTTTCAGGTTCCCCAAAGGAAGAACGGTGTCCAAAGACCCGTCGATCTGCTGTTTGTTATAATCTACCGTTACAATAAGGTTATCTACCTTGTTGGCAGCTGCATACATAATGGCTTCCCAGTTCTGACCTTCCTGTAACTCCCCATCGCCGCATAACGCATATACAATGTGTGGGTCGTTATTCAGCTTTTTTGCTTGAGCTGCTCCTGCAGCTACAGAAATCCCTTGTCCTAAAGATCCGGACGCCACACGAACACCTGGCAACCCTTCGTGGGTAGTAGGATGTCCTTGCAATCGGGAATTAATAAGGCGGAAGGTGTTTAACTCTTCTACAGGAAAATACCCCGACCGTGCCAAAACACTGTAAAAAACAGGGGAGATGTGCCCGTTGGACAAGAAAAAGAGATCTTCCTCTTTTCCATCCATATCGAAACCTTCCTTGCGATCCATAACGACCTGATAAAGGCTTACAAAAAATTCGGTGCAACCTAGAGAACCACCTGGATGTCCTGAGTTCACTTTGTGCACCTGTCTTAAAATATCCCTACGTACCTGTGTAACAAGGTCGTTAAGGTAATTCATGTCTGGCATAGATGTATAGTTTATCTGCTGTCAAAAGTACTATTTTCCGAAAGGGACACAAAGAAGAAAAGAGTGCATTTATTAACGATTTTTAGGTTTTAGTTAACAGTATCGTTTTTTGCTGAAATCTTGAAAATGGAAGGGTATGAAAAATTAAAGTCTAACATTTATTTACCATTGTTCCCCATAAATCCTGCTATCTTTGCCGCCGAAAAGTAGCATACGAATGAAATTTGAAGTACACGCAAAAGATCCGGGAACCAAAGCGAGGGCTGGTACCATTACTTTGGACCACGGACCTGTGGAAACACCTATATTCATGCCCGTGGGTACCGTAGGTACTGTAAAAGGGGTTCATCAACGGGAATTGGTGGAGGACATTAATCCCGATATTATTTTGGGAAATACCTATCATTTGTATCTACGCCCACAAACCGATATCCTTGAAAAGGCTGGTGGATTGCATAAGTTTATGAATTGGGATCGTAATATCCTAACCGATAGTGGAGGATACCAAGTGTACTCGCTTTCTGCCAATCGGAAAATAAAGGAGGAAGGGGTAAAATTCAAATCACATATCGATGGCAGTTATCATGTGTTTACCCCAGAAAATGTCATGGAAATCCAAAGAAAAATTGGGGCAGACATCATCATGGCTTTCGATGAATGTACGCCTTATCCATGCGATTATCAATATGCCAAGCGATCCATGCACATGACACACCGTTGGTTAGATCGGTGTATGAATCATTTAGAAAAAACACCACTTAACTACGACTACAACCAAACGTTTTTCCCCATAGTACAGGGAAGCACCTATAAAGATTTACGCCAGCAATCGGCCGAATATATTGCCAGTGTTGGAGCGGATGGAAATGCTATTGGAGGACTTTCTGTAGGGGAACCCGCAGAGGAGATGTACGCCATGACCGAAGTGGTTACCGCCATCCTCCCCGAAGACAAACCCCGTTACCTTATGGGTGTAGGAACCCCCATTAATATATTAGAGAATATAGCTTTGGGAATCGATATGTTCGATTGTGTGATGCCAACCCGAAATGGACGTAATGGAATGCTCTTTACGGCGCATGGGACCATCAACATAAAAAACAAAAAATGGGAAGATGACTTTTCGCCCATCGATGAGATGGATATCACTTGGGTGGATACGGCTTACAGCAAAGCGTATTTAAGACACCTCTTTACGGTAAACGAAATGCTGGGAAGACAGATAGCAACCATCCACAATTTAGGTTTCTACCTATGGTTGGTTCGTGAGGCGAGAAAACATATCTTAGCTGGTGACTTTGCCACTTGGAAAAACCAAATGGTAAAGCAAATGGACAAAAGGCTATAATGCTTAGTATATTAGATAAGTACATACTCAAAAAGTATTTAGGGACATTTTTGCTCCTCCTCCTGCTTTTTATACCTATTGGCATTACGGTTAATTTGGCTGAGAAGATCGATAAGATGCTCGCCAATGAAGTCCCTTTGGTGGATATTCTACTCTACTATGTAGACTTCACCATTTACTTTGCTAACCTACTTTTCCCCCTTTTTCTATTTCTATCGGTTATTTGGTTTACCTCCAAACTGGCCAACAATACAGAAGTCATTGCTTTTTTAAGTAGTGGGGTGTCCTATTACCGTTTTTTAAGACCTTATATGATTGGAGCCACCATTGTTTGCGTGGGAGCTTTTATTCTAGGGAATTATTTGGCCCCAAGCGCCAGTAAAGGGTACAATGAATTTACCTATAAACACTTAAAAAGAGGAAAGAAAGACCGTGACTTAGGGAATGTATATAGACAGATAAATGATAAGGAATACATATATGTAAGTAAGTTTAATCTGAAGGATAAGTCTGGGAGCAATTTTACCATAGAACATTTTGAAGGCAATAAGATGACTTTCAAGATCATGGCAAACCGTATTAAATTCAACGAAGATTCTACATACACCTTGCTCAATTATTCCAAACGAATTGTAGGCGAACAGGCAGATTCCATCATTAGACTTGCCCGTAAGGATACCGTGTTCAGTTTTGAGATAGAAGACCTTACCCCGGTGGAATACATAGCCGAAACCCTCAATTTTAATGAACTCAATAGGTTTATAAGTCGTGAAAAGGAAAAAGGTTCCAACTACATTAACCGTTACGAGGTGGTTCGATACAAACGGTGGAGTTTACCCGTATCTGCATACATCCTCACCATTATAGCCGTAGCAGTATCCTCCATTAAGCGTAGAGGGGGAATGGGGGTAAACCTTGCCATAGGGATAGGGATAGGGATGGTGTTTATCTTTTTCGACAAGATATTTGGTACCATGGCCGAACAGAGTAGTTTTTCGCCTTTTGTAGCTACATGGTTTCCTAATTTCATTTTCGGTATTTTGGCTATTTATTTGTTACGCAATGCAAAACGCTAAACTCCTAAACTACCTTCACTTACACTTTATCGTTTTTATTTGGGGATTTACAGCGGTATTGGGGGCGCTTATTACGCTCGATGCAATCTCCTTGGTTTGGTATAGGATGTTGTTGGCTACCCTTATAGTGGTTGTTTTTGTAGGGATTACAAAGAAACGAACGAAATTCTCCCGAAAGACCATTGTAGGATTTTTTATAGCGGGCTTGATCATTGCGGTACACTGGCTCACTTTCTTTGGGGCCGTTAAGGTGTCCAATGTTTCCATCACACTCTCGGTGATGTCTACAGGGGCCTTTTTTACTGCTTTTCTGGAACCCCTTTTTTACAAGAGAAGGATCATCTGGTACGAAGTGCTGTTTGGGCTTGTTGTGATACTTGGGTTGTATATTATTTTCCGTGCCGAAGCAGGATATGGTTTGGGAATTGTATTGGCGTTGATCGCTGCTTTTTTAGGTGCTTTGTTTTCTGTTATTAACGGAAAGTTCGTGGAGAAATACAATGCTACGTCCATTTCTATGTACGAGCTCTTTTTTGGAGTGCTCTGTATTACCATATATTTATTGGTAACTGGAGGATTCACCAATGATTTTTTCCAGGTTTCCAGTACCGATTGGTTCTACCTTTTTATATTGGCCTCTGCATGTACCGCCTATGCATTTATCGCCTCCATACATGTAATGAAATGGCTAAGCCCCTATACCGTAATGTTAACCATTAATTTGGAGCCTGTATATGGTATTTTACTGGCTCTTTTTATTTTAAAGGACAGCGAATACATGCAACCCCAATTTTATTATGGTGCTATTATTATATTGGTAACCGTAATAGCCAATGGTATTATTAAAACCAAAAAACAAAGAAAAAGGAACACAATTTCCTCCACCTAAAAACAAAGTTTTATCTTTGTGGACTAGCTAAAAAACTAACATTACTCAGAACCTATGGAGTACCTTGAATTTGAGTTACCTATAAAGGAATTGCAAGAACAATATGAAAAAGCCTGTAAAATAGGCGAGGAGAGTGATATCGATGTAAGCAATACCTGCAAACAAATAGAAAAGAAACTAGCAGAGACTAAGAAGGAAATATATAAGAATTTAACACCATGGCAACGTGTACAGTTGTCCCGTCACCCTAACCGTCCCTACACATTGGATTATATTAATGCAATCTGTGGGGATTCTTTTTTGGAAATGCACGGAGATCGCAATTTCAAGGATGATAAAGCCATGATTGGTGGATTGGGTAAAATAGGTGATCAGTCCTATATGTTTATTGGTCAACAAAAAGGGTACAATACCAAAACCCGACAGTACCGAAACTTTGGGATGGCCAATCCTGAAGGATACAGAAAAGCTCTTAGGTTGATGAAATCGGCCGAGAAGTTTGGGATCCCAGTAGTTACCCTTATCGATACCCCAGGGGCTTACCCAGGTTTGGAGGCAGAAGAGCGCGGACAAGGGGAAGCCATTGCTCGCAATATTTTGGAGATGACCCGCCTGCAAGTTCCTATTATTGTTGTTATCATTGGTGAAGGAGCCAGTGGTGGAGCTTTGGGAATTGGAGTAGGGGATCGCGTGCTTATGTTGGAAAACACTTGGTATTCGGTAATCTCTCCCGAAAGCTGTTCTTCCATACTATGGAGAAGCTGGGAGTATAAGGAGCAAGCAGCCGAAGCATTAAAGCTTACTGCTACAGATATGAAGAAGCTGAAGCTCATTGACCAGATCGTGAAAGAACCTTTGGGAGGAGCGCACAGCAATCGCGAAAAGACATTTATGGAAGTTGCCAAGGCCATTTCTAAAACGTATGGTGAAATGAAAGACTTATCACCAAAAGATTTGGTGGAACAACGCATGGAAAAATATTCCGAAATGGGAGTCTATAAAGGCTAATTTCAGCAATAGCAACCCATTACAAAATCCGAAGTTTTGGCTTCGGTTTTTTTTTACCTTTATTAACATCTTATATTTAGTTTTCAACAAAATTTGGTGGATATTAGTACTGTCGGATTTTAAACTTTCTGTTAACAATTTTTTTACATTCGTCCAATGGAAAAAATTAAACCTCACACTTCATTCACCCCCAGGACTTCGCAGGTTATCTCGTTAGAAAAGGGAAAAATACCACCGCAAGCCGTTGATTTAGAGGAGGTTGTTTTAGGTGCAATGATGATCGACAAGAAAGGTGTCGACGAAGTAATAGACATTCTGCACCCCGAAGTTTTCTATAAAGAAGCCCATAGGCATATATTCGAAGCCATCTTCAATCTCTTCGAAAACAGTGAGCCCGTGGACTTATTAACCGTAGCTGCACGCCTTAAAAAAGAGAAGAAATTGGAACTGGTAGGAGGTGAGTTTTACCTCATTCAGTTAACCCAAAAGGTGTCCTCTTCGGCGCATATAGAGTTTCATGCTAGGATCATCCTTCAGAAATACATCCAACGAAGCCTCATTAAGATTTCAAGTGAGATTATTGAGGAAGCTTATGACGAAGGAACCGACGTTTTCGACCTCTTGGACAATGCCGAAGCCAAGCTCTATGAAGTTACCCAAGGGAATATAAAAAAGTCTTCAGAAACGGCTCAGAGTTTGGTAATACAAGCCAAGAAAAAAATTGAAGAAATTGCCAATAGGGAAGGTCTATCCGGGATTCCATCTGGATTTTCCAAAGTGGATAAATTGACTTCCGGTTGGCAACCCAGTGATTTAATCATTATAGCGGCTCGTCCAGGTATGGGTAAAACGGCTCTAACGCTCTCCATGGCTCGTAATATGGCTGTGGAATACAATACTCCTGTAGCGTTCTTCTCCTTGGAGATGTCGTCCGTACAGTTGATTACCCGTCTTATTTCTTCAGAAACAGGGCTTTCTTCCGAAAAGTTGAGAACAGGGAATCTGGAAAAACACGAGTGGGAGCAATTGAATGTAAAAGTGAAAGGCTTGGAAAAAGCCCCTTTGTACATAGACGATACCCCTTCGCTTTCCATTTTCGACCTTAGGGCAAAAGCACGCCGTTTGGCATCGCAATACGGAATTAAGATGATCATGATCGATTATCTTCAGCTTATGACAGCCGGAGGAACCCAAAAAGGAGGGAACAGGGAGCAGGAAATCTCGACCATTTCCCGTAACCTGAAGGCCTTGGCCAAAGAACTGAATGTGCCCGTAATTGCACTATCGCAGCTATCCCGTGCCGTAGAAACCCGTGGAGGAAGCAAACGACCTTTGCTTTCCGACCTTAGGGAATCCGGGGCTATTGAGCAGGATGCCGATATCGTTTCGTTTATATACCGTCCCGAATACTACAAGATAGACGAATGGGATGACGAAGAGCGAACCCCAACAGCTGGGCAGGCAGAATTTATCGTAGCCAAGCACCGTAACGGTGGTTTGGATGAAATACGGTTGAAGTTCGTTGGTCATTTAGGGCGATTCGAGAATTTGGAAACCTTCGACTTTCCGACAGAAATTCACTCCCGAATGAACGACGCTGCAAACGATGATACTTTTAGGCCCGATCAGTTGCCTTCCCCGGACGAAGCCTTTGGAAGTTCCATGAATAGCGACGATCCCGACGATGGTATCCCTTTTTAACTAATTGACGTTTTATTTAGCAATTTCTTTAGACATTGCTGTTTAGTTTGTTTCTATATTGGTGGAAAACTTCTAACAATCAAAAACGAACAAAAATGAAACAGTTAGTCCTAACCTTTGTTATTACCGTTTGTGCCTTTTCCCTGACCCTGGCGCAAAGCGCCGAACACGACGCCGTTAAGAAAACCCTTAACTATTATTTGGATGGGGGGACCAATAACGATTTCGATACCCTAAAGAAGGCATTTCATGACACTGCTACCATGCGATATATTCGGGATGGGGAATATAAAGAGGTTAATGCAATCGATTTCTTTAAAGGAGTAATGAAACCAGGTGGCAAACAAAACCGTGAAACCAGCATTACTCATGTAGATGTTTCAGGGCATGCTGCCCATGCTAGGGTAGAGATAAAATACCCGAAGTTTACATTTATCGATTTTATGAATTTATTGAAGATAGACGGTGAATGGAAAATCGTAAACAAAATATTTTATAGAAAACCACACGCTGCCTACTAATGATGCATGGCTCGACTTTTGTAGTTATATTAGCCAAGTGAAGAGATGATGACCCTAAACTATTAAGAATGCGAATACTTATTGCCATACTATTTTTTGCTTTTAGCTTTCAGGCATCTGCCTCTTACATATTAATCCCGATGGATGCTGAAAGCCAAGCAGAACACCTTAAAGCGTATGGTATAACCTATTGGACCTTGGAGCGCCAAATGAAGGCAAAATGGTTGCTCAATTATCGTGGCGGTTCTTTTTTATTGCCTGATGCCGAAGCCATTAGGAAAGAATGCAGGATACGTGGGGTTTCTTTCGAAATTATAAGTGACGCAGAAGCAAATAGTATCTTGGAAGAGATAAGCAGTCCTGCACGCAACATGGAAGCTGTGGTATTGGAAAAGGCCCCAAAAGTGGCGGTTTATTCCCCCAAAGGAAATCAGCCTTGGGACGATGCCGTGACCATGGTCCTAACCTATGCGGAAATTCCCTATGAAGTTGTATACGATGAAGAAGTGTTGAGCGACCAGTTGCTGCTATACGATTGGTTGCACCTACACCACGAAGATTTTACAGGGCAATACGGAAAATTTTATCGTGCCTACCGTGCCGCACCTTGGTACATTAAAAACAAAAAAGAAGCCGAAGCCCTTGCTGCTAAGTTGGGATATGATAAAGTATCTGAAGCAAAGCGGGATGTGGCTTTAAAGATTAGGGACTACGTTATTGGTGGTGGGTTCATGTTTGCCATGTGCAGCGCTACCGATAGTTTCGATATTGCCCTGGCTGCCGAAGGGGTGGATATTTGCGAACCTATGTTCGATGGGGACCCTAGCGAGTCTGGTTATCAAAGTAAAATAGACTACAATAAAACCTTTGCTTTTAAAGATTTTATCCTAGAGAGAAGCCCTATGGTATACGAGTTTTCGTCTATAGACATGACCATGAGACGTGAGGTTGCCAAAGAGACGGATTATTTCAGTTTAATGGATTACAGTGCCAAATGGGATCCAATCCCTTGTATGTTGGTGCAGAACCATACTGCCTTGGTAAAAGGGTTTATGGGGCAAACCACTTCATTTAAACGGGATGAAATAAAGTCGAATGTACTCATCATGGGAGAGCTAAAGAAAAATGGCGAGGCAAGGTACATACATGGAATTAGGGGAAAAGGATTCTTTACCTTTTATGGTGGGCATGACCCAGAAGATTACCAGCATAGAGTAGGAGATGCCAAGACAGAACTGGCATTACATCCCAATTCCCCGGGCTACCGACTTATTCTTAACAACGTGCTTTTTCCTGCTGCTAAGAAGAAAAAACAAAAGACCTGATTATTGTTGTTGGATAATACCCAAATCCGTAGTTGGCGTTTCCCCTTCTTTAGACACATTAGTAGCAATGCAATAGAATAGGATTTCATCATCTACAAAGATGGGACTGATTTTAAGCTTAAAGTGGTTGGTCTTGCCATTAAGGGGCATGCTAAAATGAAAAGATTTCGAAACCAACTGTTTTACTTCTTTTAATGTAGAACTTCCCAAGGTTTTTTTTAAGGGAACCGTAAAAACCACTGGCAGTAAACTAAAGAGGTTATTCCTGTTGCCAAACAAAGCTTCCGCTTTTGCATTCCAACGTACGATTTCCCCAAACTGATCTATAATGATATTGGCATCGAGGGAATTATGAAGCACAGCAGAGTAAAGGCGTTCATTGCGTTCCAGTTCTTTTTGAATCTGTTTCCTTTCTAAGATTTCTTTACTTAGCTTTATATTGATTTCTTCCAGTTTAACGATTTGGCTTTTTAACAATTTGTGCATTTGCCCTTTACTGGGCATATTGGCATCCTCCATTTTAAGCAAATCTTCGGGCACTAAGTGGATAATCGCCGTAAAAGCTTCCAATAGGTAGTAATTGTAGAAGTGTTTGTTGTAAGCATTATTAAAAATACTGAGCATGGCATTGCTACCCAGGCTTTCTTTCAATTTTGCCTGAAGGGTACTCGAATAATCGAAAATTTCTTTTTCGGTTTGGTTTACTTCTACCTCTGTGCTGTATTTATCGATTGCAAAGGGAAGGCTCAATAACTTTTCTGCTTTGCTTAGATAAGGATCTTTAAAATTGCCCAATAAACTTTTGGCTGCTGCGAGCGCCTCTTTCAAAAACAATCGGGAAAGTGCTACTTTTTGAATGTCATAAGGGAGGAAAACAACATAAAATTCATGATATTCGGTAATACGGGGATATTCCATCAAGAACACTTCCCTGTAGTCCTGTTTGCTTTTGGAAGAATATTCCTTTTGAAGCAATAGAAAATCTTCAATATCGAGATACAGGGAAGGAAACTCTTCTGTTTTTTGAGCAATGTCCAGTTTTTTAAAGAGCTTAAGCCGCATAGAAAGTTCATAACCCGGTTTGTAAGATTTAAGTTGATGCAATAAATCTTTATACACTGAATTTAGCACATAGCTGTGTTCATTCGGATTCGGAAAAGCAGTTACCTTTCCTTTAAACAACTTCCTAAAGTTGAACATGTTTGCTATACTTTACTCGCCTTGTAAATCTTGTAGAAGCCTAAAGCCGAAAGTCCCCAAGTTAGGATCAGTGCTACGTACCATGCATAACGCCCTATGGTAGCCCCCATCAAATTATTGAATAGGTTGTAATCGAACAGGTGGTCGATTTGCATATGAAGATGCCCAACGGCCATAACAAGAAACCCCCAGGCCAATAGGCTCATCCCTGAACCAAATTTGCCTCCTTTAAGGTTCTTTGCCGTTAAAAAACTAAATACGATTGCAATGATAAGGAACGGGAGCTCCAGCAATCCAAATATTTCTGCTTCAGAAGAAGAGTGGCTTGTGTGTTCCTGAGCCCAAAGTATACTAGGTATAAGGAACATCGATAACATAAGTATGGGGAGCTTTGTTTTCATGTGTCGGTTTGTTAGTAAGATGAGGTAAACCAATTCCCCCCTCTTAAGTATGAAGAGACAATATAACAATAATAAATAAAATGTTAAAAAGAGGAATTCTATTAAAATAAAAAAGCCTGCTGTTACAGCAGGCTTTTAAGCGAAATAATGGGTTATAGAATAGGCTTTCGCCTTACTTTACTTTATTAACGATGGCCTCGAAAGCTTCTGGGTGGTTCATAGCTAAATCGGCAAGTACCTTACGGTTCAATTCGATATCGTTAGCTTTTAGTTTACCCATGAATTGAGAATAAGACATTCCGTGCTGACGGGCACCCGCATTGATACGGGTAATCCATAGGCTTCGGAAATTTCTTTTCTTGTTTCGACGATCCCTGTAGGAATATTGCATCGCTTTATCTACAGCGTTTTTAGCAACAGTCCATACGTTTTTACGTCTTCCAAAGTATCCTTTGGCTTGCTTAAGAACCTTTTTTCTTCGGGCTCTTTTGGCAACTGAATTTACTGATCTTGGCATAATGTTACATTTTTTGTAGCAGGCGGTCGATTTCTCAACACTTTGTCATTTACTAATGGCCGTACTCCAGGGTTATTAAATAGATTTAACCGGTTAAGCAATTACTTCAAACGAAGCATTTGTTTAACATTGTCCTCGTCACTCTTGTGTACCGTAGTATCGTGTGTCAAGGCAAGCTTACGTTTTTTAGACTTCTTGGTTAAGATGTGACTTTTAAACGCGTGCTTTCTTTTAATTTTACCAGTACCTGTAAGCTTAAAACGCTTCTTAGCACTGGATTTTGTTTTTTGTTTAGGCATCTTGTTCCTATTTTTTACTATTTCGCTTTTTCTTTATATAAAGCTTCTTTCGAAGCACTATTTCTTTTTAGGGGCGATGAACATAGTCATTCGCTTTCCTTCCAATTTGGGCATTTGTTCCACTTTCCCATAATCCTCTAGATCTTGGGCCAAGCGTAACAAAAGGATTTCTCCCTTGTCCTTGTAGATGATGGAGCGTCCTTTAAAGAAAACATAAGCCTTTAGTTTGGCTCCGTCCTTTAAGAACTTCTCACCGTGTTTCTTTTTAAACTCATAGTCGTGATCATCCGTATTGGGGCCAAACCTAATTTCCTTGATCACTACTTTTGTGGCTTTCGCCTTAAGGGCTTTTTCCCTTTTCTTTTGCTCATAGACAAATTTCTTATAGTCCATGATCTTACAAACTGGAGGAGTAGCGTTTGGAGAGATTTCTACCAAGTCTTCTTCCAGTTCTCGGGCAATTTCTAATGCTTTTTTCAAAGGATAAACCCCTACTTCCACATTGTCGCCAACAAGGCGTACTTCTTGTGCACGTATCTTTTCATTAATTCGGTGTTTGTCCTCCTTAATGATTCGGGCTGGCCCTCTGCTTCTTTTTCTACGTATTGCTATGGCTTAAAAAGTTTAGTTAAACGTTAAATTCTTTTATAGTTTCTTTTATTTCTTGATCCACAAGGGAGGCAAAATTTTCTATAGTCATGGTGCCTAAATCCCCTTTGGAATGCTTCCTCACAGATATCGTACCATCTTTCTCTTCCTGCTCTCCCACGATGATCATATAAGGTATTTTGTTCATCTCCGCTTCCCTGATCTTTTTACCAATCGTTTCATTACGGTTGTCAACAAGGGCGCGAATTTCGTTATTTTCCAGCAAATTTAAAACTTTTTGAGCGTATTTTTCATATTTTTCACTCAAGGATAAAATGCTAACTTGTTCTGGCATAAGCCATAAAGGGAAATTTCCTCCCGTGTGCTCCAATAAGATAGCAACAAAACGTTCCATACTTCCAAAGGGTGCTCGGTGAATCATTACGGGTCGGTGCAACTCATTATCACTCCCTTTATATGTCAGGTCGAATCGCTCCGGAAGGTTATAATCTACCTGAATGGTCCCCAATTGCCAACTCCTTCCTAGAGCATCCTTTACCATAAAATCCAATTTAGGACCGTAGAATGCTGCTTCCCCCTCTTCAATTACATAATCAAGGTTTTTGTCTCGGGCAGCATTAATAATAGCTTGCTCTGCCTTTTCCCATACATCAGGATCCCCTATGTATTTATCGGGGTTTTTGGGGTCCCTGATCGATACCTGTGTAGAAAAGTTTTCGAATCCAAGCGATCCAAAAACATACAATACCAAATCGATTACATTCTTGAATTCTTCATCCAATTGGTCGGGCGTACAGAAAAGGTGTGCGTCATCTTGGGTAAAACCACGAACACGTGTCAATCCATGAAGCTCACCACTTTGTTCGTAACGGTATACAGTTCCAAATTCCGCAAATCGTTTTGGAAGATCTTTATAAGACCACGGACTACTTTTGTAAATTTCGCAGTGATGCGGACAGTTCATGGGTTTCAATAAAAACTCTTCGTCTTCTTTGGGGGTTTTTATAGGTTGGAAACTATCTTCCCCGTATTTAGCATAATGTCCAGAAGTAACATAAAGTTCCTTTTGTCCTATATGAGGAGAAACAACCATTTCGTAACCAGCTTTCTTCTGCGCAGCTTTCAAGAAGTTTTCAAGTCGCTCACGTAATGCAGCCCCCTTGGGAAGCCACAACGGAAGTCCCTGGCCTACTTTTTCAGAAAAAGTAAATAGTCCAAGCTCTTTCCCCAACTTACGGTGATCCCTCTTTTTAGCCTCTTCCAGAAGGTGAAGGTATTCGGTCAACTCCTTTTGTTTAGGGAATGTAATCCCATAAACCCGGGTCAATTGTTTGTTGTTTTCATCGCCTTGGTAATAAGCCCCAGCAACACTCAATATTTTAGCTGCCTTTACAATACCGGTATTGGGGATGTGTCCCCCGCGGCACAAATCGGTAAAAGTATCATGATCACAAAACGTGATGCTGCCGTCTTCAAGGCCTTCCACCAATTCAACCTTGTATTCGTTTTTGCCTTTATAAAAAGTCAGGGCCTCCTCTTTGCTGGCAGAACGCATTTTAAATTCATGCTTTCCACGCGCAATTTCGAGCATTTTGTTTTCAATGGCCTTAAAATCCTTTTCGGAAATCATTTCATCCCCAAGATCTACATCATAATAAAACCCTCTTTCTATGGCGGGACCTACCCAAAGCTTTACTCCAGGATATAATTCCTCAAGGGCCTGGGCAAGGATATGAGCCGAAGAATGCCAAAAGGCTTTCTTGCCCTCGTCGTCCCTCCAGGTATATAAAACAAGACTCCCATCGGTATGTAGTGGGGTGACGGTTTCTACCGTGGTTCCATTAAAGGAGGCCGAAATTACATTTCGGGCTAACCCTTCACTAATACTTTTGGCAACATCCATAGGAGTTGCTCCGTCGTCATACTGTTTTACACTACCGTCTGGTAAGGTGATCGCAATCATAGGTTCCAAAGATTAAGCGGCAAAGATAGTACTAGTTTCTCCTTTTTACAATATTGAAATCCCCCTTTATGAAAAGTAGTTTTTCTGAAGAACGGGTAGGGGTAATCCCTTTTTTAGTAGCAATAAATCAAAGCTTTTGTCAAAAGGGGTTAATGTATATATAATATATAGGTATAAACGTGTCTTTAGAACCTGGTTGAAGTTAAATATTGAATTATCAAACGGTTATATTTTGAATGCAAAAAAACTTCAAAAAAAGTACCCTTTCCGTTTGGATAAAAGAAAAACCAAATTATCTTTGCAGCCGCTTTGAAAGGGATATGAATCCGCTAAAAAGCAGTGCAAAAACAACGTTCTGAAATAAATTTGAAATTTTTTTAAAAAAGTATTGCAGGTTAAAAAAACTGTTGTACATTTGCACCCGCAAAACGGATGAGGGATGCCTCTCCGGGATGTAAGAGAGAATAAAAAAGTTCATTGATATACTGAAATTGACAGCGCGTCCGGACTGCTTTTGCGGTCCGGCGAGAATAAACTAGACAAGTAGAATTTCTGAGATTCTTTTGAGGGCTTTTTGTTGTGGTCTTTTTGGATATTATTCAAGATTTAACGATGAAGAGTTTGATCCTGGCTCAGGATGAACGCTAGCGGCAGGCCTAACACATGCAAGTCGAGGGGTAACATTGGTTGCTTGCAACCAGATGACGACCGGCGCACGGGTGCGTAACGCGTATGCAATCTGCCTTGTACTGGGGGATAGCCTCTGGAAACGGAGATTAAGACCCCATGGCCTGTGTTTGTGGCATCACATACACAGTAAAGGTTACGGTACAAGATGAGCATGCGTCCTATTAGCTTGTTGGTGTGGTAACGGCACACCAAGGCTACGATAGGTAGGGGCCCTGAGAGGGGGATCCCCCACACTGGTACTGAGACACGGACCAGACTCCTACGGGAGGCAGCAGTGAGGAATATT
>JANQKN010000098.1 GCA_028281065.1 Flavobacteriaceae bacterium
ATTGAACGCATATCAGTACTTTTGTACAAAATTACGTTTATTATGAGAATTATAACCAGCCTGTTAGTACTTGCCGTACTTGTTTCCTGCAAAAACAATTCTGAAACCAAAAAACCCACTTCCCAAGAGGAATCCACAACCGAAGTGGAAACGGTCGTAAAGGACTCGTTGATTTATCCTGAAGAGAAACACTTTAAGTCTATTAGACAGGTCACTTTTGGAGGCGATAATGCAGAAGCGTATTGGAGTTTTGATGATAAACAGCTGGTTTTTCAATCTAATTATAAGGAATGGGGGGTCGGTTGCGACCAAATGTTTCTAATGAATGCTTCCGAAACGTTTCAAGGCACACAGCCCCCAATGATTTCTACAGGTAAGGGACGTACCACTTGTGCTTATTTTCTTCCCGACAATGAGCATTTTGTGTATGGAAGTACGCATTTAGCAGATGAAAACTGTCCTGAGGTCCCTTTAAGAAAAAACGGGAAATACGTTTGGCCTGTTTACGATTCGTTTGACATTTTTGTAGCCGATTTAGAGGGTAATATCACTGCCCAACTTACCGATGAGCCTGGCTACGATGCCGAAGCCACCGTATCACCCCAAGGCGACAAAATCGTATTTACTTCCATGCGAAGCGGTGATCTTGAATTATATACCATGAATCTAGATGGAAGTGATGTAAAACAAATTACCGATGAATTGGGTTATGATGGAGGGGCTTTCTTTTCTCCCGATGGCACCCAACTCATTTTCCGTGCTTCTCGACCCAAAACCGAGGAAGAAGTTAAGGAATACAAAGATTTGCTTGCACAAGGATTGGTACAACCCACCGAAATGGAGCTTTTTATCTGCAATGCAGACGGTAGCGATTTAAGACAGCTTACCCATTTAGGGAATGCCAATTGGAGTCCTTTTTTCCACCCCAGTGGGAAGAAGATACTGTTCAGTAGTAATTACGAAGCGGAAAAAGGCTTTCCCTTTAACTTATATTTAATCGATGTGGATGGAAAAAACCTGGAAAGGGTCACCCATGGTGAAACTTTTGATGCTTTCCCTGTATTCTCCAATGATGGGAAATACCTGGCTTTTTCGTCCAACCGTAATAATGGAGGAACCCGAGATACCAATCTGTTTATCGCCGAGTGGCAGGATTAATGGCTAAGGAAGTTATCCATACCATCCAAAACTACAAATGGGGAATCCTCCTCGCTTTGGTTTTAGGCGGTATGTATTACACCTTTTCCCATTCGTTGGAACGAAGTGATTTTGTTCGGCTTATTTCCTTAGTTGCAGGGCTTTTTGCCATTACCTACCAACTTATAAAAATCTACGGCTGGAATTTCTGGCTATTGGCGGGACTGGGATTGCTGTTCCGAGTTATCTTTCTTCCCTCCATTCCCAACCTATCACAGGACTTTTATCGATTCCTTTGGGATGGACGCCTGTTGTTGCAGGGTATAAATCCATACTTATTTACTCCTGAACAGTTTTTAAGCGGTTCTGTAGCTACTATAGGAATTGTCGTACATCAAGCACAGGAATTATATGCAGGTATGGGAACCCTTAATGGAAGCCATTACAGCAACTACCCTCCTGTAAATCAGTTTTGCTTTGCTGTGGCCGCTTTATTCTCTGGGAAGAGCATTTTGGGATCGGCGATTGTATTGCGGCTGTTGATTATTCTAGCCGATATAGGCATCCTTTATTTTGGAAGAAAACTGCTGAAAGCACTACAACTTCCCGAAAAGCACATCTTTTGGTACTTCCTGAATCCCTTTATTATTATCGAATTAACAGGCAACCTTCATTTTGAAGGCGTCATGCTCTTTTTTGTGGTCTGGAGTCTGTACTTGTTGCACAAACGTAAGTGGCTTTTGTCGGCCATTCTTTTGGGACTTTCGGTATCGGTAAAGTTATTGCCTTTGCTATTTTTACCCCTGTTCTTCAATTATCACTTTAAGGAAAAGGGGCTTTTTGATCCCAAAAGATTGATAAAGCTAGTACTCTTCTATTTGGTGGCATTGGGCACCGTTGCGCTTACCTTTGCGTCTTTCCTTTCTAACGAATTCATTCAAAATTTTTCGGCAACGATTGGGCTTTGGTTTCAGAATTTCGAATTCAACGCCAGCATCTATTACATTATACGTTGGATAGGATTCCAGGTTGTAGGATGGAACATCATTGGGACGGTTGGGAAAATACTACCCTTGGTCGTAGTATTATTTTTGCTTACCATTGCTTTCTTCCGAAAAAACTCAGATACCCGATCACTCATTACGGCCCTACTATTCTGTATCTCCTTTTATTTCCTGCTCTCAACGACGGTGCATCCCTGGTACATTGCAACTCCTTTAGTCCTTTCGATATTCACTAAGTATCGATTTCCAATCGTTTGGAGTGCTGTGGTCATGCTCAGCTATTCCGCTTATGGTGCGGATGGATTTTCGGAAAACCTCACTTTGGTTACTGTGGAATATGTTTTGGCTATTGGTTTTATGGTTTGGGAATTGTTCTTCAAGCCCCAAAAACAACTGCATTTTACGACTTCAAAAGTAAGTGAATAATTTATTTTGAATCTTTTAATCGCTTATAAAACGATTTAAAAAGGAAATTTTATTTGATAAAATGTAAAATATATTTGTCATTTTGGAAAGTATAATATACTTTTGATTCAAAATTCATACTATGAGAGATTCTTGTGAAGCAGAAGGAAGACGGATTCGACGTTGGATTCATTTTCAGTTACCCCACTCCTATAAAAAAGTGGGGATATGGAGTAGTTTGCTGATTATTGCATTGATGATTGCCAAAAGGTTTGTAGCAGAACCCATTTGGGCAAAGCCCCTTTTAAGTAGCTTACTGATTGTAGCCATGCTCATGGTTTCCTTATCCAAAGAGAAGATTGAAGACGAATGGATCACCAGCCTAAGGGCACTTTCCTATCGTTGGGCATTTGTCATGGGGGTTTTGTATGCCCTTATTCAACCATACATCAACTATGCGGTCGATTTTATCTTGGGTAGTGACCAGCCTCAAGTAGATACGGGCTATTTTCCTGTATTGGTCTTTATGCTGTTGGTTCAGTTGTTGTGTTTTCACCAATTAAAGCGTACATCCTAATGCTGAAGAACAACCTAAAAGTGCAACGGGCCATTAAGGATGTAACCCAAGAAGAATTGGCCAATCTTCTGGGCGTGTCACGGCAAACCATAAATTCGATCGAGAAAAACCGTTATGTTCCCTCAACAGTGCTAGCCCTTAAACTTTCTGAAGTTTTCGGGGTGCCTGTCAACGAAATTTTTCAATTAACAGAGGAAGAATAAAAACCATTAGAGGCGGTTAAAAATCGTGATCTCTTCTTCGGTAAGGAATCGATAACGACCCCTGGGCAAATCCTTTTTGGTAACAGGACCAAGGGTAACACAATCTACTTTTACCACATCGTATCCCAAGTAATCGAAAATGGTCCGTATGATTCCATTCCCGGTGTGCTTAATCCTAAGACCTACTTCTTTTTTAGGGGCATTTTGCACATAGCTTACTTCTTCCACTTGGATTTCTTTTCCTTCTATTTTCAAACCTTCCGAAATCTGCTTTAGGTGTTCGGCTTTTAGGTTTTTATCCAGTTCTATATGGAACAATCTGTCTATCCCTTTTTTACTGAATTTTTGACGAAAAACATCGTCGTTGGTAAAGAGCAACAACCCTGTAGCATTCCTTCCCAATCTTCCAAAGGGTTTTATTCGTGCCGTACCTGCACCAGCGATAATATCCATTACGGTTAATCCTTTGGATTCGCTACTGGTTGTAGCTACTCCTTTGGGTTTGTTTAGGACTACAAAAGTGGGCGGTTCTGGCGAAATACGACGTCCATCGAATTTTACTTCATCCGAAGGCATCACGCGGAATCCCATTTCGTTGATTACTTTCCCGTTAACAGTAACCTGCCCTGTGGCTATATACATATCTGCTTCCCGACGGGAACATATCCCACTATTGGCTATGTATTTATTGAGCCTAATTCCCGGTTGTGAACTGGCTTTCTTTGAAGAACCTGTCTTTTTCTGACCTCCAAACTTTGAATTGGGTCCGGAGGATTTTTTGCGATGGTTGTTCCCTCTTCCTGAGGTATTCCCCTTTCTGCCGCTGTCTTGTCTACCCATCTTAAAAATTTTTGCAAAGATACAGAACCATTTGTCAATAAGGGCTATACAATGTTTTGTATCTTACTTAAAATTACCTCCCATGAAAATCAATCTCACCATTTGGCTATTCGTTTTGGTTCTTTGCGGTTGTGGGGTTGTACCCAATCCTCCTGCAGACACAGAACCCAACGATTATTTTAATCATACCGAAAGCATATCCACTCCTTTGGCCCTACCCCAATGCTTGGTGGACGATCCCAGTTCCAATCATTTCTTTGTCGCGCTTAAAGGGCAAGGTATTGCAGTCTATTCGCGGGTAAACAATGTTTCCCGAAAAGTGGCTTCTGTACCTATTCAGGATTTGAACAATTTACATGTTATGTACCTTACCAAAAAAGGGAGCTACTTATACGCAGCTCTTGGGGATTTCTTTAAGCGCGATTCCAAAGCAGGTTTGGCCCTTATAGATGTTAGCAACCCTGGACGCCCTGTTATTAAAGACATTTGGGTTTCTTCAGAACCTATGGAAGGCAGTGCTATTGTTCAGGTAGAAGGTGATTATGCGTATTTGGGAGCCATGAAAAAAGGGGTGCTTATTTTCAACGTTTCGGACAAAAACAATATACGGAAGGTTTCCGAATTTCAACCCGATATACATTTTCCCACACCCAATCCCAATTCCATCCAACATCCCAATGCCAGGGGAATGGACGTAAAAGGCGACCGACTTTATTTGTGTTACGATGCGGGAGGAATTCGCATTATTGATATCTCCAATAAAAATGCGCCTAAAGAGATTGGACGCTACATAAACACCAGTCCCAATATGAAACAACAGGCATATAATAACATCGTGGTCCATGGCGACTATGGGTATATTGCTGTAGATTATTGTGGGGTAGAAGTCATTGATCTTAAAAATCCTAGCAAGATACAACGTGTAGGTTGGTGGAATCCTTGGAAATGCAATACGGCTTCCAACAATTGGTTCAATAGTTTGGGGCATTCCAACCAGATAGCTATCAGTCCCAATGGGCAAAAAGTCTATGTCTCTACAGGAAAAAGCGAACTTAACGTTCTGGACGTATCGGTTCCTTCGCAACCCAAAGAAGTTGCTTCTTATGGAGCTACCAACAACAAACAAGCTACTTGGGGAATGACCCAAAGTGGGCAAAATACCTACCTTTTGTACATTACTTCGGTAGTGCCTTTTAAAGCCAACTGGGCGGGTATTAAGATCTTATCAGAAAAGTGATCAGTCGGTATTTAGAGTAGACTGCCTTTCGCGGTTCAATATCAATTTAGTGACATCGGGGCGTGAATAATGCCCTACGGGATCGAAGTTTTGTCGTTCCTCCAGCACCCTCTGGAAATCCAAGGTCTGATAGATGTTCCCTTCTTCATGCAAAACGGGTTCTATAACCCATTCCCCATCAGGTCCGGCAATACAACTTCCTCCATTGGCCAACACCTTAGGGGCTTTTTCAAATATCTTCTCTAAATGAGGGGTATTGGATGGAAAATCTTCCAACCGCATCAACGATGAAACAGAAAGCACATAACTACGGCTTTCCCTAGCAATGAAGCGGGTAATGTCCTTGGTGTTATGGTCGCTGCCGGGCCATACGGCCACGTGCAGGTCTTCGCCCTGCGCGTAGAGCGAAGCTCTTGGCAGCGGCATCCAATTTTCCCAACAATTGAGTCCTCCTACTGTAAAGTCACCCAAGGGGTGTACCCTAAGCCCATTTCCATCGCCCGGAGACCAAGTGAGTCGTTCATCATAAGTAGGCTGAAGCTTCCTGTGTACCGATTTAATTTCACCTTCCTTGTTTATATACACCAACGAGGCATAAATGCTCTTTCCGCCACGATCCAAAGGGCGTTCAATAATCCCCAGGTATATTGCCAAACCATACTTTGTGGCCAATGCACAAACCGAATCCAAATCCCCTTTTTCTATGGTAACGGAATTGGAGACATAATGGGCATGCAATTCCTTGTTTACCTGTTTATTCCACTCGGCTCCTCCCGTTAACGCCAACCAAAAAGGATACCCTGGAAGTACGCCTTCCCCAAATACGATTAGGTCTGAGTCATTTTTTCCGGCTTCATGAATTTGATCTTCGATTTTTTGGAGGGTTCCAGCTTTATCCAGCCAAACAGGTGCAATTTGGGCCAAAGCCACTTTTAATTGGTTTGTCTTTTTCATACGTTAAAGATATAACAATCTGTCGGGGATTACTGAAAACCTTTCAGATTCAAGAAGGTACTATAGATACATCATAAACCGATTGAGCAGTAGGTCTACATCTAAAAGAACAATACTGAACACCCCAATAACAATGATGAATTTTAATATGCTATGAAGAATTACATAGTGCAGCTTTCGGGAAGCTTTCCAAAGAATCCAAACAAATACGGCAAGTGCTAGAATACTTCCATAGAAATAGAAGTGCATGTATCCTAAATAGAATTTGAATATTAACAAAAGGGCAGGCACCAACGTAAGTACCGCAAGGAGGGTAAGCATTATTTTAGAAATACGAACCCCGTGAACCACAGGCAAGGTTCTGTAATTTTGAGCCAAATCGCCCTTCAGGTTTTCAAGATCCTTAACGATTTCCCGCATGGAAATAAGCAAAAACAAGAAGGTGGCGTGCACGAATATCACCAAGTCGAAATTCTTGTAATAAATGAAAACCGCAAAAAAGGGAATGACCGAAAGTACCGCTGAAGTAAGGTTTCCTATAAACAGATATTTCTTCAGTTTATGTGAATAGAACCAAATGGCAAAGATGTACAAGGAAAAGAAGACCACTGCCCTAAAGGAAACATAACTCGCAAAAATGACCGACAAAAAATTGAGCACAAAATACCCCGACAACTTGGTGTTTTGGCTCACCAGACGGTCCAAACGGGTCTTGTTGGGACGATTGATCAAATCTTTTTCACTGTCGTAAAAATTGTTGATGATATATCCCCCGGCAATCGCAGCAGCCGAAGCCATAACCAACATAAAAAGATTGAGATCGAAAATAATTTTACGCACTGGTAAATGGGGTGCCAAGATATAAATGGATGTAAGATATTGGGCAATAATGATCACCAAAATATTGTAACCCCTTACCACAGAGAATAAACTGAAAAATTTCAACAAGAAAAGTTTCTGTCTTCGGTTTAACATCCTTCTACGATTATTAATTTAAATTCTCTTTTTCTATCCACTCCGCTATTCGTTCACTTACTTCCTTCGCCGATTCCTTGTACAAATGGTTTCCATCCGTATAAGTGTACAATTCATTTTGAGGGGTAAGATCGAGATAAGGAACCCCTTTTTCATTGGACAATTTCTCCATTTTGGTATTAAAATCAGGGGAAAACCGTTTCTCTATCTCCATCACTTCCTTACTAATTGGCAATCGAACCATATATACGTCTCCATTTTTCTGTAAAAAGGTTATGATCTTGTCCAAATACTGCATACGCACTTCGGAGAATCGTTGGTTCTGAAACTTCTTTGTGTAGGATTTTACCTTGGCTTTGGTTCGACCCCTTACGTTGCCCGGATCCATTCTTACCGTAATTTCCAACCATCCATCGTCATGAAGAAGTTCCTTTGGATTCGCCTTTTCTTTTAAAAGGTTAAAATACGAGTTATTGTAGTTGTTTAACAAATAAACGACATTGGGATCCATAGACACCCAATCTGTATTTCCCACAGCATTTTTTTTCTCCACGAACCTTGTTTCATCATTGGGATCTTCAGCCACCGAAGCAATGCTCCAAGGGTCTACAGCAACTATAAAAGTTCCTTTGGAACTCTTATCTATTTTGCGTTGAATACTTTTAAAATAGCTAGGACCATAAGGACTATGCACTATAGTAAAGGAATAGTTATAAAAATCCACTTCAGGAAATCGAACATTCAACACATCAGGTCGTATTCCTTGTGCTGAGCGGGAAGTCCCAATAATCATCGACTGCTGTTTGGGGCTCGTAAACCGAAGATAAAAAGGATCTGTGTAACCATCTGCTTGACTAAAAAGCCAAACAACAGGTATGGCGAGTAGCCCCAAGAAAAGAACACTATGTATAAGGAACTTTTTCATCTTTAAAACTGAAAATAGATAAATTCTTGGCTTTTAGCACCAAAAAGCACAATAATCATGGACAAACATAAATAAAATGCATACCGAAGGGGCATAGGCCACTTCTTTACCAAACCTTCTATAGCAAACTCCTTATCCCTACCCATCCATTCAAAGAAAAGGAAAACCAACAACATCACACTTATCCAAAACAAATGCTTGGTATAAGTAATTGTAGGAATAGAAAACAGGGAGCTATTCGTCATTCTCTTGATATATACAAAGGCATCGGTTACAGAATCGGCTCTAAAAAAGATCCAAGCCAATACCGTAAGCGCATAGGTAATAAGCATTTGAAAAGTTTCCGAAATGGTTGGAAACCACCTTCCCTGTGCTACAACGTCCAAATGGGCCCGGTTCTTTTTTCGAATAAAAACGGGCAAAAAGTATAGGGCATTCAACAACCCCCAGACCAAAAAGGTCCAATTGGCACCATGCCAAAAACCACTTACCAAAAAGATAATGAACACATTCCGGATACGCACCCATTGTTTTCCCTTACTCCCTCCCAAGGGGATATACACATAATCCCTAAACCAAGTGGAAAGGGAAATATGCCAACGTCTCCAGAATTCGGCAATGTCCCTAGAGAAATAGGGATAGGCAAAGTTCTTCTTCAAATTAAACCCAAACAAGCGTGACGTCCCAATGGCAATGTCCGAATAGCCCGAAAAATCCCCATAAATCTGAAACGAAAACAACACCGCCCCCAATAGCAAATTACTCGCCGAAGTTGTATCGGCATTCTCAAATATTTGGTTCACCAAAGGGGCGCAATTGTCTGCAATCACTACTTTTTTTACCAGTCCCCAAAGGATTTGCCGCAACCCATCGGTAGCCTTATCATAATCAAAACTTCGCTTTTTGTAAAACTGTGGCAATAGATTCGTGGCCCGTTCTATGGGCCCTGCCACCAACTGGGGGAAGAAACTCACAAAGGCAAAGAAAGAAATGATATCCTTGGTGGGTTCCAATTTTCGGCGGTACACATCTATGGAATAGCTAAGGGTCTGGAACGTATAAAAACTAATCCCTACAGGAAGCACAATGGACAATCGAGAGGCTTCTATGGGTGCACCCAGTAACGTGAAGGCTTCGGAAAAACTTTCCGCAAAAAAATTATAGTACTTAAAAAAACCCAGAAAACCTATGTTGACCGATATACTAATCCATAACCAAAGCTTTCTTTTCCATGGATTCTCTTCCTTGTTGAGCAAAAGCCCGACAAAAAAGTCCACAAAGGAGCTAAAAACAATGAGTCCCAAAAACCTCCAATCCCACCAACCGTAGAAAAAATAGCTGGCACCCAAAAGCAATAGATTCTGAACCTTAAGGGAGCGGTTTACCGCAAACCAGTACAAAAAGAAAACGACCGGTAAAAAAAGGGCAAATTCTATGGAATTGAATAACATAGTAAGGGCACAGCTTGTTGTGCGAAGATACTATAAAAGGAAAAATGAAGGATTAAAAACTGTAAACTACCTCTAGCTTATGATCTTTAAGGGCTGCTTGTGCTTTTTCGAAATCTTCAGTAAAGCCCAGCATATAACCTCCGCCACCAGAACCACATAATTTGAGATAGTAAGCATTGGTCTCTATACCTTTCTTCCAAAGGGTATGGAATTCCTTTGGGATCATGGGTTTAAAGTTGTCCAAGACTACTTTGGAAAGTTGCTTTATATTTCCGAAAAGCGATTTTACATCCCCTTTCAAGAAATCTTCCACACAGGCATCGGTGTGCTTCACAAACTGCTCCTTGAGCATATTACGGAAACCTTCTTGCTTCATGTTCTCCATGAAAATCTGAACCATAGGAGCTGTCTCCCCAGTTTGACCACTGTCTAGCAAGAAAACGGCTTTTTTACCACTCTGTGTCTGCGAAGGGATTCCCGCTGGCTCTATATGATCTTGGGAATTGATAAGGATGGGAAGGCTTAAATAACTGTTCAACGGATCCAATCCAGATGACTTTCCATGAAAGAAAGACTCCATCGCTCCAAATATTTCCTTTAACCTCAACAACTTTTCACGAGTGAGGTTTTCCAAAACAGTAATCTTGTTGAAGGCATACTTATCGTAGATAGCAGCTACTAATGCTCCACTACTTCCTACCCCATATCCTTGTGGGATACTGGAATCGAAATACAAACCATTAGCCACATCCTTTTTCAGCTTCTCAAAATCGAAAGTAACCAACTTGGGTTTGTCTTCCTGAAGCTTCTCCAAATACTCCGTAAAACGGCGTAGCGCGTCATTGGATTTGTGTGTCGCTACCGTTTTATGCTCATCGATCTTAAGCGCTCCTTTGTAAAAATTGTATGGGATGGAAAGCCCTTTGGAATCTTTAATAATACCGTACTCTCCAAAGAGTAATATTTTTGAATAGAAAAGGGGACCTCGCATTAATTGTCTAGGTTTAATTAGCTAAAGATACTATATTTGGCTCAAATAACAGATTTTCGTTACAAAGATAGAATAATATCCTTCGGTTTTTCAATCCAACGCAGATTGTTATAAACTATTGTCCAACAGGTGTTTGTATTACCCCTACTCCTGTACGATCTTCTATATATTCTCCGCTCTTACAGAAGGGTGCCAAGGTATTTTTGATGAATTGCAACACGCGATCCTTCTCAAAAGCGGGGAAAAGCACATGCACATTGGCGCCAGCATCCAAGGTAAAACACACTTTGGATCCCGTTTCGTTCCTAAACTTTCGTATCTGTTCTATGATGGCCAAAGTATTGGGTTTCATAAGTACATAATTGGGTGTAGAAGTCATCATCATGGCGTGTAGAGACAAGGCTTCAGCTTCTACGACATCGATAAAAGCATCCAAATCACCATGCTTCAGTATCGGAATAAGGTTGGAAAGTTGAGTATTGGCTTGAGCAAACCGCTGTTCGGCAAAAGGGTGATCGTGCATCAGGTTATGCCCTACGGTACTACTCACTTGCTTTTCTCCTTTATCCACTAACAAGATAGCATCTTGAAAATCATCAAAATTGGGATGCACTTCATAGGGGTACTTTACCCCGAATAGGTTAGAACTTCCTTCTATATCATTGTGTTCACCCCAAACTACCAAAGGTCCTTCTATACTCCTACTGGCACTTCCAGAACCCAGTCGGGCCAAGAAAGAAGCTTTTTTAAACACATAGGCTTCTTCTAAATTTTCCTCCATTTGCCGTTCCATAGCCATAAGGCACATTGCCAAGGCACTCATTCCGCTGGCAGAAGAAGCAATTCCACTGCTATGAGGGAAACTGTTGGTGGTTTCAATTCTAAAGGAATATTGGGCAAGGAATGGGATGTACTTCTGAATACGTTCAAAAAACGTTCGGATTTTAGGTTCGAAGTTGGGTTCACGAACCCCGTCCAGGTATACTTCAAAATCGAACCCTTCCGAAGCTTTCTTTTCGTAATGCAACGTAGTATGGGTATGGCACTGACTTAGCGTAAAACTGATGGATGCATTTTTGGGTAACTGCTCCCCATATTTTCCCCAATATTTCACCAAAGCAATATTACTGGGGGATGTAAAGGACACACTTCCTTTTTCTAGGGATGTTGCAACATACGAGGGAATAAATTCCTGTTCGGTCATGGTTCAATTTTCAGAAGCAAATATAACCAAATAAGAAGTGACGCTCATAAAAAACAAAAGGTTGGCCCAAGACCAACCTTTCATTGGAAATAAAAGGAATTTACTTTTTTACAATCCGTTTAATCGTTTGTGCTGTTCCTTTAAAAACCGATAGCATATAGACTCCAGAATTCAAACTGGAAACCATCAATTCGTTGTCCCCAATTTGCAAGCTTCCTCGCTGTAACTCCCTTCCTTGGATATCGAACAGTCGATAGTCCAATGCTTCTTGGGTTTCCACTTTTACGGTTACTTTATCGGTTGCAAAGGTTGGATACACCGTTACATGTTGTGCAAGGGAAAAGTCACTTATGGACAAGGTGGCTTCCTGTTCGGCTGGATTCCCCAATAGGTACAATGCATTGTTCCCATTATTGGCATTTTGCGTGTACTCATACACTCTAATTGCGTATCGTTTTGCTGGGTCCATTCCCGTAATGGTCACAGAGTTTCCTGTTCCATTGTAGACCACAAAAGTACCATCGCCTAGATTGTCCCCTACTCCAAATTGGGCATTTGCTGTATAATTGGTTCCATCCAATGGATATGCCGAAAAGTTAAAAGGATCCGTGTTGTTTGTAATATCTTTTGCAACGGCAATCCTGAAACTACCGTTTCCATTGGTCCAGATAAGGTCCATATTGGAAATCCCATCACCTACAGCCATCAATGCCGAAGCGTTTACTGTTGGGGAATCCATTAAATCATGGTCGGGGAAATTGGGGGTGCCGAAAATACAGTTCCATCCCATAGCATCCAAGGCGGCCCAAAAGGCGTTGGCATTTCCATCCACCACTCTTTTATTTAAAACGATAGCCCAGGTATACCCGCTGTTACTGCGAACCCAATAACTGGCTGTGCCGTCTATAGCTCCGCTATGCCACCAATTATTGGAAACATTTACTGCCCATCCTTTTGCATAGTTAGGATTTGTTGCCGAGGGCGTTGTCATGGAAGTGATCGTACTTGGTGATAGGATATCGGGTTTTGTTGCAAATCCGTCTACAGCCACCAACAAGCGAACCATATCCCTTGCGGAAGCGATCCATCCGCCATGTCCGTCCATGGCATTTACCGAAAATCCACCATATTCCCATGGCACAGTATTCCCACTGCCATACAAATCGAGGGTTGTAAATCCGTTCCCAACATATTCCCCTTCCCGTTCTATTTTATCGTTCTGTAAATTCTCCCCGATATGCATGTCGAAAATACCCAAGGGTTCGAAGATTTCATCCTGCATCCACGACTCATAACTTTGTCCAGAAACCTCTTCTATGATTTCGCTTAGGACTAAAAAGCCCATATTGGAATAGGCGTATTGGCTACCCGGGGTAAAATTGAGGTTCCTTTCCAACACATAATTAATTAAATGTTCTTCCCTAACAGGATTTTGCACGCCCTGGTCTTCGGTAACATGCAACGGTGCTACGATAGGATCGCACCCAGAAAAAAACCAGGGATAAGGAGAGGTCGGGTTTGGGAAACAATTTACATTCCTATCCCAGCCTGCGGTATGCTCCAAGAGCATTCTAACAGTGATGTTGTATACTTGATTGTCTGGAATGGTACTGTTGGAAAAATACCAATGATTTTCTAAAATACCCCCAGAACCAAAGACCTGATCGTCGAGACCTATGGTTCCGTCTTCGACCATTTTCATGATTCCAATGGCTGTAATGGGTTTAGAAACACTGGCAATCCTAAAAATATGATACGGTTGGGTAGGTACCGAAGCCGCTATATTCGAATTCCCAAAGGAACGCATGTATTTAAGTTCCCCATCTTTGGCCAGAGCCATGGTAACACTTGGGATTCCAAACTGACTCATAAAATTTTGGATTTCGGTATCACAGGCGGTCATTTCTGGTACCGGTATCCCTTGTTGTGCGTAGGAAAGATTGAGGCTAAAAAAAACTAGTAATAATGTGATTTGTTTCATAATTGACTCTTTTTGGTTACCTACCCATCGGTTGAAAATAAAAATGTCATCGTATCCTGCTACCCAAACTGATGACAAAACAACTATCACTCGATGTAAAGCAAGAAAGCCCCGATAAAGGGCAACAAAAAATTAGTAACTTTCACCTATCTGCAATAAAAGATGGGGGAAGTAACATACATAGACCAACAATTTGCCCTTGTAAAAGCCATTAAGTCCAATGACGAAATGGTGCTTAAAAAACTGTATCAAGACAATTACAAGAAGGTAGAGACGCATATTTTAAACAACCGTGGATCCATGCCCCAAGCAAAAGATATTTACCAAGAAGCTTTTTTAGCTTTATACCAAAACATTAAGGACGATAAATTCATCCCCAAGAACGACACCGCCATACAAGGTTATCTTTTCCAGATTTCTAAAAACAAGTGGACCGATTTCCTCCGCTCATCCCATTTTAAAAAAACCACACAGCTACCCGAAAGCTTTCAGATAAAAGAAGAGCATACCCTTCATGAGCAGGAAGAACAATTGGAGGAAGCTCAAACACGAACATCTGCGCTTCATGTTTTTCATAAAATGGGGGATGAATGCAAAAAGCTATTGGAAATCTTTTACTTCCAAAAAAAATCACTTCGCGAAATAGCAGCACTTTACAATATAGGAGAAGCCTCTGCCAGGAATAAAAAATACCGTTGCATCCAAAAATTAAGGACCCTTGTGTCCCAAACCAATTCTTAGTCTATTGAGTATCGAAAAAAACATATCGCAAGAACTTTTTGAAACCATAGAGGGATACCTTAACGGCTCGCTTTCGGAATCGGACAGGTTGCAATTTGAAGCAAAATTAAACAGTGATCCCTCCCTTCAGGAAAAGATAGAAGAAGTACGCACTATCCTTTCCAATATAGAAACCGCTGTGCTTAAAGAGAAGCTGGATTCGTTCCACACCGATATTCCTGTCCAACTGGATGACACTTCGGAACTTTCAAAAAACAGCAAGAAATCATGGTATTACGTAGCAGGCATTGCAGCTTCCATTGCGTTGTTGACTGCTCTGTATTTTGGTGTATCGGGGAATACTACTCCTGAAAAGCTCTTCGAAGAATATTTCAAACCCGACCCCGGACTTCCTACCACTATGGGAACCACTACCGATTTCTCCTTCTACGAAGCTATGGTAGATTATAAAAAAGGAGCCTACGCTTCTGCCATAGAAAAATGGGAAGCACTGCTCCCTTCAAAAATAAAAGGAGATACCCTACCTTATTTTCTAGGAGTGGCTCATTTAGCCAATGACAACGAAGAAAAGGCCATTTCTTATTTACATCCCCTTTCACAGCAAGGTACTACCTCATTTATCAAAGAAACAGACTATTATCTAGGACTCGCCTACTTAAAAGCCAACGACATAGACAATGCTAAAAAACTCCTTGCTTCCAGCGGAACACAGGAAGCCTTGGACTTGTTAGCCAAACTAAACGAATAGATCATGAACTATCCACCCAAAATACAATGGTTGCCAGTATTGCTATTGTCATGGGTATTTGTATTTCAATCCACTGCACAGGAAACGGCTTCAAAAACTTCCGAAAAGGAATATGAATCGGGTATTGCTGCGCGTGATCAAGGCGATCATAAACAAGCTATTCTTTTATTCAAAAAAGCACTGTCTTCCTTAGATACTTCAACCACCGATTCCTTTAAGAAACGGCATGAAATCTACAATGAAATTGGCGATGCAAAACAAAAGCTGTTGGAATTGGATAGTTCGTCCTTTTATTACCGGCATGCCATATCATCATTAAAAAAAGCCGAAAATACACCCGAGAACCAATTCTACCTTAACGGGCTTCTCAAAAACCGTATCGGGCTCAATGAATTCAATACGGGAAAAATGCAGGCTTCCATTAAAAGCATGAAAGAAGCCGTAGTTCTATTCCATGACTATACAGATGCGGTTACCGACGAAGAGGAAAAACTGAAAGGCCTTAAAAGAAAATACGCCAGTGTAGATAATTTGGGAGGTTTTTACCGGGGTTTGGGGGAGAACGAACATGGTCTTAGCTTGGCTGAATACTCCTACCAGCAAAAATTATCCTTTTTAGAAGAGGACGATCCCAACATCGCTATTTCCCGACTCATATTGGGACACATTAACCTCATTGCAAGAAATTATGAAGCAGCAGGTGATTATGTGGACAAAGGATTGGAACATATAGACAAAATCCCCTACCTAGAGACCTATGCCTTGATGGTTCGGGCCTCCATCTATGAAAACGTTGAAGATTTTGAAGAGGCCGAGCGCACCTATAAAGAATGCGAAACCATTTACAGGGAAGGTGCCAATGGGAGTTATTCCTTGGTATTTCTGGATGCCTTGGTAGAGATGTCACGGTTCTACGCCAAAACAGGGAATCCCGAAAAAGCCATTGCCTTGGCCGAAGAAGGGTACCTGTTTACGCAAAGCGACGATTTTAACAACGACCTCATTGCCTTTTACCACATCCAGAATCTGGGTCAGGTACACTTTGCCTTAAAAAACTACGAAGAAGCCAACAAATACAGCAATGAAGCGGTTTTGTTTTCCAACCAACGCCTTGCGGCACAATCCAAATTGGATTCCATTCGCAACGAAATAAGAAAACCCAGCACACTGTTCCTAAAAAGCAAATCAGCTTATTTTTTGGATGAATCCAAAGACGAGTTGGTATTAAAATCCCTTCTAAAAGAAACCCAACTTGCACTTTCTATTTTAGAACGGCAAAAAACCAACATTAAAACCGAAGAAGACCTTGCCACCCTGCTTACCGACAACAAAGACCTTATCGATTTTACCAAACAACTCAATTGGGACCTCTACACCATTACTCAAGACGAAAGCTATCTGGACGATCTTATTTCATTGCACGAATCGGCCATTTACACTCGGATCCGTTCCCGATTGAATCTCAAAAATGTCGAGTTTGCCAATGTCCCCCAAAATGTTTTGGATCGGGAATCACAATTGAAGGAAGCCATGAGTGGCGCATTAACCAATTCTGAAAACATTGAAACCTTTTTTGAAGCACAATCCCAATGGAACGCTTTCCTTGACTCCCTTAAAACAAACTACCCCACTTACCACAACATGCGGTATGCGACCATCCAGGAACCTGTGGGTGGTATCCAAGGCCGTTTGGACGAACAAGTCACCATTGTTCGTTACTTGTTTATTGAAAAAGACATGTACGCCTTGGTGTTGAATCAAACAACCAAAAGCTTAATCCCCATAGAAAACACCGATGAGCTTGCAGGTTTTATCCATACCATAAACGATGCTTCCAGTAGTTTCGAATCGGTAGCCGATGCTTCCTTTCAACTCTATGAAATCCTATGGAAGCCCATTTCACAACTCGTATCGACCGAAAAGATTGTTATTATCCCAGATGGATTGCTCTTTAACCTAAGCTTTGATGCTTTGACTCCTTCAAAAATAAACTCATATACTGAATTAGGATCCAATAGCCTCTTGGCGCAGCATACCATTTCGTACAATTACAGTTTGTTCTTGACAGAAAACAATAACGGAACCAATGCTTCCATAACTTCCAATTTCATTTCGTTTGCTCCAGAGTTCACGTCCGAGATGAAACAAAAGTATCGGGCGACCGTATCGGATTCCTTAGATGTGGATCACGCCTACTTGTCACTGTTGCCTCAGCCATTCAGTATGGAAACCGTAAAGGAATTTGCTTCTAAGTTTAATGGAGCTAGCTATCTTAACGATGCTTCCACCAAAGATGCTTTTACGAAGTATGCCCAAAATCATAAGATTATCCATATCGCTACCCATGCGGAATCCAACAACCTAAACCCCGAATTGTCCCGATTGATTTTCGCTAAAGACATCCTGGATTCCCTTTCCCTGACCAACAATTACCTACACACCTACGAAATATACAACCACAACCTTTCTTCCCTGTTAACCACGCTCACTGCCTGTGAAACAGGGAAACCCAGCTTTCAACCTGGTGAAGGAATGATCTCCTTGGCACATGCTTTTAATTATGCAGGAAGTGAAAGCATTCTAACCAGTCTATGGAAAATCGACGAACAGTCCAGTACCGAGATCATTGCCCTATTTTACGATCACCTTTCCAATGAAATGGACACAGACGAAGCCCTTAGAAAAGCCAAACTCGACTATCTGTCCCAAGCACAAGGTCGCACCCAAGCTCCGTTTTACTGGTCTGGATTGGTCCTAATGGGGGACACCCAACCCATCCCCTTATCATCGGGGCTTTCACTTTGGGTTTGGACTGCAATTGCCGCCATAGGGATCGTACTGCTGTTGATACTCGTAAAACGCAGAAAAAACAGTTCATGATGACATAGCAAAAAATGCTCGATGTATTCGTAAAAGAATACCAATTAAGCATTTACTAGTCATGAAGAAAATTTTATTATCTACAGCGCTCATCTGTTTTAGTCTAGCAGTATGGAGCCAAGGCATTCCCCCTAGGGAAGAAGTGAACTTAGACGAGGTCTACTCCCAATACGGACTCACAGGAGAAAATGTCCTTGTGGTCATCTTAGACCGTGGGATCGATTACAGACATCCTGACTTTTTGGACGAAAACGGAAACACCCGTTTGGCCTACGTGTACGACATGCTAGACCCGACTGGCGCAGGAGATCCAGACAACCCTTATGGCATTGGAACCATTTTCACCCAAGCAGAAATAGACCAAGCTTTGGACAACGGCGAGCCCCCGCTATCCACAGATCGTTATGGGCATGGTACCGCTACCTGTGGCATTGCAGCTGGAAACGGTAGTGGAACCGTAAGTGGTGAGTTTCAGGGTGTGGCTCCCATGGCAACCCTTATAAGCATTAAAATTACTCACGATCCTTTTCCTCCTTTTGGTAGCGAGCCAGGGCAAGCAGGTTTTTTCGATCCTACGTACATCCCTGTCGCCTTGGAATTTGCTGCGGATAAAATCGCAGAATTAGGTCTTCCTTCCGTTACCTTAATGAACATTGGATCTGTTGGTGGCCCTACCGATGGAACCAGTACCATTTGTCGTGCCATAGATGATTTCGTAACATTAGGGAACCCTTTTGTATGTGGTGTAGGCGATGATGGTGGTAACGATAACCATGCTGCAGGCACCATTGCCCAAGGCCAGACCATAGAAGTGGAAATAGACAAGGCTGAAACCGGGAATCTTCGTTTCGATCTGTGGTATAGCGAGGACGATCGTTTTACGGTAAGCATAGAACGCCCCAATGGAACCGTGGAAGGACCCTTTGCAGCTCCTGCTGGTCCCAATGGAGCTGTGGACCAAAGTTTGGGAGATATCTTTATGTTCCACCGTGGAGCCAACACCGAATTCTTTGGAGCTACTTCGAACCGACGCGAACTGCTTATCGATTTTACAGGCAATACCGGCACATATAAAGTGATCCTACAAGGAGCTCAAATATCCAATGGGGAATTTCACGCCACCCTAAATCCTTCTACCTATGCCAACAACAACCGCTTTCTCAATTTTGTGGTTCCTGGGTATAGTATTAACGACTATGCCAGTTCCCAATTAGGGATCACCCCTACAGACTATGTTGTGCAAAGCAATTGGATAGATATCGATGGAATCCCTAGAAGTATAACGGGACAAGGCGATCCTGGCGAATTGTGGATAGGTTCCAGCAGTAGTCCAACCCATGACGATCGTTTGGGAATCGACTTTGCAGCTCCAGGGGAAGTCTGCCATGCAGCTTATGCAGACAATACCTATTACGAAAACTTCTCGTTCAATGTGCTTCAAAATAGCAATGGTCTTTATGGAATCCAAAATGCAGTAAGTGCTGCGGCTCCCTTATCCGTTGGGGTCATTGCTTTAATGCTGGAAGTAAACCCCAACCTTACCCCTACCCAGGTAAAGACGCTCTTGCACGATTCCAGTAGGGAAGATTCCTTTACGGGGCCCGTTCCCAATCACAATTGGGGCTATGGCAAACTGGATGCCCTGCAAGTAATAGAAGACACTTACGAAACATTGAGTAACCCAGATTTTGAAGGCAACAGTTCTTTCTTGGCTTTCCCCAATCCAACCCAAGGAAAACTAACCATTGTCGCTAGCCATGTTACCAACAAAATTGAAGTTACCGTATATAACGCTTTGGGGCAGATTATGTTTGAAGAAGAGGATCTGAATACAGATCGGCTGGAATTGGACTTCGATGTTTCCCGAGGGATGTATTTCGTTACCGTTACTACCTCCTTTGGAAGTGAAACATTGAAAATTCTGAAAGACTAGTTTTGGTATCTTAAGCCCCTGCCAGTTCCAGTACTTTGGTGAGTGTTCGGTAATTTCTTGAAGTTGCCGACACTCCCAATTTTTTTTCGAACCAGTTGTTGCCCAACTTGGCCTTTCCAGCTCCCACGGCATAATGGATATACACACAATTGGGGGTAATAGTAAACTCCTCTTCGGGAGTGGATCGTTTTTGAATTTCTTCAACCACCAAAATATCGGGCGGTGATTGCAACAAGATAAAATAGCTCTTTGCTTTTTTCTCTTCAGCAAAAGGGCAATTATCCAATATTCCTTTTATTTCTAAAGCGGTTTTCACCAAAACAGGGACTTCCCAACCATAAGTATCTAAAATACCTTTCTGTATTTTTGAAGTTAGATTGCCTTCTTCAGAAACAAAAACCACATTCCCACTCTGTATGTAGGTACACACCTCTTGAAACCCCAAAGATTCGAACAGGGCTTTAAGATCAACCATTTTTATCTTTTTCTGACCGCTTACATTAATCCCCCGCAATAAAGCTATGTAGGTATTCATGAGTTATTGGTTAACGATTGCGCTACGATAAATCCCCCTGTCCAGGCATTCTGAAAATTGAACCCACCCGTAATGGCATCTATATTGAGCACTTCCCCAGCAAAATACAAACTGGGGAACAATTTACTTTCGAAGGTTTTAAAATTCACTTCCCGCAGATCGATCCCGCCTGCTGTGACAAACTCCTCCTTAAAGGTACTCTTGCCATGTACCTGGAAAACACCTTGGGTTAATTGTGATGCCAACACTTGCAATTTCTTTTTAGAAATATCGGCCCAAATCTCGGAAGTATCAATCCCCGAAGCTGCTACCAATTTACGCCAAAGCCGTTTGGGGATTTCAAATTGGGGATGCTTTGCAAGGGTTTGCTTGGGAATGGCTTGTTTAAGGTCCATTAAACTCTTCAAAACTTCGGTTTCAGAAACATACAACAACCAGTTCACTTTTATGGAAAATTTATACCCCATGGGTTCCAATAAGCGGGCACCCCAAGCAGATAGTTTAAGTATCGCAGGACCGCTCATCCCCCAATGGGTAATAAGCAAGGGGCCTTCACTTTCCAAGACCGTTTTGCCATTTTCGGAAAGCACGGCTACACTAGCTTCTTTACTTACCCCTGGTAAGCCATCGATCCTTTCATCTTTTATGTTGAAGGTAAACAACGAAGGAACCGGGACTACTATCTGATGCCCCAATTTTTGAAACAGTTTCCAGATTTTAGGATTGCTCCCCGTTGCCATGACCAATTTTTTGGTTTGAAATATATGCGAAGGGGTCGTTACCTGCCATCCGTCATCATTGGGAAGCAGTTCTTTTACGGCCTGACCCATGAGTACCGAAATACCTAAGCGTTGGGCTTCGGAAAGGAAACAGTCGATAATGGTTTGCGAGCTATCAGAAACAGGAAACATCCTTCCGTCTTCTTCAATCTTAAGTTCCACGCCTCGCTTTTCGAACCAATCAATCGTGTCACCTGTCATAAACGTATGGAAGGGTCCTAACAGTTCCTTCTCCCCTCGTGGGTAATTTTGGGAAAGCTCTTTGGGAATAAACTCCGCATGTGTTACATTGCATCGACCACCCCCGGAAACCTTTACTTTGGTAAGCACTTCTTTGCCGCGTTCCAGTAGGGCAATGTTTAATTTTGGATTGTTTTCCGCTGCATTTATGGCCGTAAAAAAGCCAGCCGCCCCTCCTCCTACTATAAGAATATCGTATTGTGTGTCCACGCATCAAAAGTAGGCATATTTTGAAGGAAGTTCCTACATAAAAATATTTTGTAATTTTCTTGCTACTAACAACAAAACCAAGTTATTATGTTTTCTAAAGCAAATCTCATTAGTACCATTGTTACTGCCGTTTGGGGACTGGGCGGTGGATTTTTGTTATGGGTCATTATTGCCGGTCCCATACTTTCGGACCACGTTGTAACACCTGGCGTCATGAAGGTAGAAGCCGACATGGCCTTTTTGGCTTTGGGCTGCCTCATTCAAGCCTTTGGCTTCTCTTCCATCTACCGAAAATTTGGGATGGACAACTACGGAGTTTCCAGCGGCCTCAATATGGGGCTACTCGTTGGAATCATGATCGGGCTGGGTGAAAAGTTGATCGACTTTGCCACTGCCAACCTTATGGACATGCAAGGCACGCTTATTAATTTCGTGATTTACATCGTTTTCTTCGGGGTTACAGGATTACTGGCTGGACTTATCTACCAGAAGGTATCCTAACGTTTGCCACAAGAAATAGACAAGGCTGTCTAAAAATCTTAAAGCTTGTCATTCTGAATTTAATTCAGAATCTTAAAAAATTGTTTTTACAATAATTTAATAGAAACCAAATCAAGTTTGGTTTGACAAAGGTTGATTTTTAGACAGCCTCTTTTTATTCCCCAACCACAGTACCCCTATAAGTACATACCACCTACGATTTCTTGACATTTATCAAGGGAGTTGTCATCCTATCGGACTATTTTGTTCCAAAAAAATCCAACACCGCCTTGGCAACTTTTGGCATAGCGGTTTAATTAAAAAAACTATGGAAATTAAGAAGTTAGCGCTCATCCTTGCCATCCTTCTATCGCATTGCATGGCTTTTGGGGCCTCACCAGAAAAGAACACGGAACACCCAACAAACCCCTTAACTATATCCCTTTGCGATGACTTCCCTGTAGACGGGGTGATGCAGATTGATTTAAATGGCGACATAATGAATAATATAATCAGTACTCATTTTCCTAATGCAATCAACATAAAATTCTATAGAGATGATTCGCCCGGTCCATGGATAGAAATCACCGATCCTCTAATAGAAATTGAAAATAACGAAACAATATATATAAGCCATCAACATCGTGATTATCCCGATTTAGCTCCTTTTAGCGACCCTATCACTTTTTTTGTTAACGAATGCCCCATCGTTGTCCCGGCCCTGCCCCCGCTGGAGGAATGTGGCTACTTCGACAACAACGGCAATGTTGTGGCAACCTTCGACCTCACCACACACGAGGGGGTCATACAAGATGCAAATACGCTTACTGTAGGTTTTGAGTACTACGAGACCCAGGCCGGTGCAGAGAACGGGCAGAATGCCATTGCCCAGCCAGGGGCTTACGAAACCCACTCTGGGGTTGTCTACATAAAGGTATATAGAATCTCCAACCCCTCTGTTTTTGTTGTGAAAATCCTAAACACCGATCCCATACTCCCCCCCCAGATAAACGACACGTCCTCGCTACACCTGGACGGGGTGGATTACGACGGGGACGGGATGGCTGTTTTCGACCTCATGTACATGGACCTTTTTATCATAGACAATCCAAGCCAGTACACCTTCTCCTTTTTCCGTATGGACGGCAACGGAGAACTGCAGCCCATTCCAAGTACCTATACGGAAAGTGACGGGGAGCAGGTGCATGTAAAGGTCTATATCCCGGGCACCCCTTGCCACTCCACCACCAGTTTTAGGTTAAGGACGGTACCACCACCCATTGTTATACCCGCGTTGGATCCCATAGAAAAATGTACCTTCAACCCCGCTTCTTCCCTTGCAGACTTTGACCTAACGATTTATGAAACTGTTATAGCAGAAGCAAATGCCCCATACTCTGTTCTATTTTATTATTACGATCAATATGGAAACGAGATCGAAAACCCACAGGACTATACCTCATCCACCCAAAATGTCCAGATCAGGGTCCACTACTCGGAATACTCGCATATATCCAAGGCTGCTACAATATCCCTTGAAACCCATTTATTACCTCCATTAGAGTTTAGCACCCTTTTGTGTCCTATAGGTCTTGACGAACATGGAGGACATATATTCGATCTAACCCAAAAGAATGAGGCGATCCTAGAGTTTTACAGTGCCTCCGAAGATGCTGAGATCCGTTTTTATACTTCGTATGAAGATGCTATAAATTATAGGAATGCAATACAAAACACAACAAATTACACCTTGAGGATATTGGAAAATAGAATGGATGTTTTTGCGGTGATTTGGGAAGAAGGTGTTGTCTGTCCAAAATTAGCTCGAATTGAACTTAGAGCTGATGGATTACAATTATCTATGGAAAAGTGTAAACAACCATTAAGCCTATATACTACTTTTTATGCTGAAGAAATCAAACACTTTATCCAATCTCATTTTGACACCCCTGTTGAAGTAGAAGGTGTAAATACTTCTTATTTCGTTTATATATCTAGGACTATTCACTTGAGAGTTATCGACCCCACCAACCCCGACTGTAGTTTACTTATAGAATTAGCTTTAGTAGAGCATCGAAGAATATCAATACCATTATCTCCAGGTTATCAAAACCATATAACACTTTCTGTTACTCCAGATTCGGTAAGCAATGGCTTTACACATCTGAATTTGCTGCCTACTTTAGAGTATTGGTTCAGTCGTTATTCTTATCGGCGCAGGGTTTTTTCGCAGGGGACTGGTGGTTCCCCGGATCCCAATGCCCAGATCTCAGATGAATCCTTGGCATCTTACCCCATTGCCGTGGATGAAACTGGGGGCGTGGTAACATTGGATATTTGGTATACAGATTCAGATTCCCCTTATGCTTGTTGGGACAAGACTACCCTTACTGTCACTGTAGAAATTTTAGAGGATACGGAGACCTCCAACCTTAACGAAAGGGATACCATCCCCAACGACGGTGCTTCCAACTTCAACCTTTCGGAAGTGGAGAGCGACCTTGTGGCCGGCTACGGTTTCCCATACACTATTGCTTATTATGAGGGTCAATCCGAAGCCTTGGTGGGCGATATGGCCGATGCCATCCCAGACCCCGCTGCCTTTACCAATACCGTCCCCGGGGGACAGACGGTCTATGCCCGTATCGATGATACGGAAGGCGATAGCGGGGTATACATTCATTCCATCGAGCTAAGGGTCATCCCCGTGCCCGAGATCGAAACCCAAACCAATGCCCTAGCCCTGGAGGACACCGACGGTGACGGGGTGGAGGCCTTCGACCTTACCTCACGACAAGGAGCCATCCTAAACGGCCTGGACCCTTCTGTACTGGAAATATCCTATTACGAAACCGAGGCCCTGGCAAACGAAGGGGATCCCGCCCAGCAGGTACCCAACCCGGACAGCTACAGCAACACCGCCAACCCGCAGACCGTCTATGTGCGTGTGGAGGACCCGACCGTGGAAGGGAGCTATAGCACCGCCAGCTTCGAG
>JANQKN010000090.1 GCA_028281065.1 Flavobacteriaceae bacterium
ACCCAATACCCAAATGGCCAAATATTACTGGTGGATTATCATGGGTCTCCCTTGGCTTATCATTATAAGGGATTGGATAAAGGGGAATACTAAAAAAACCGAACTTAAAACGACACAAGAAGAATGAAAAAGACTATTACCCTCTTACTGCTTTTCCTTTCCTTGGGTATAGCCCATGCCCAAAAGAGCGAATTCTCGAAGATTATTGTAGATCGGTTGGACAACCCCCAATTGGAGCTTAAACTGAACCGAATTGCCCTAGCCTCTAATGAATTCAAAGTAGGGGACAAGATACGGATAGCAACCCGTTTTCAAATTAACGATAATGGGGAGTTGGTCGATGTAGACGCCCGTGCACCCATTCCAGAACTGGGAGAAATCATTGTTAGCGAACTTAAGCAAATTACGATTTCACAAGAGATGTTAGAAGACATGAAGACACTCTATAACGAATTAAAATTTGCCTTGCCTGTATTCTATCAAGTAAAGAAGGAAGGGGATATTTATAAAAAAATAAACAAGCAAAAAAAGGAACAAGAACGGGAGGAACGTAAGCGTAAACGAAAAAACCAGTAAGCTATTGACGTATTTAAGGGTAATAAAAGGGAACCAATCATGAAGGAAAAAACACAATTGCTTTTTTTAGCCATGCTTTTTCTACTTACTGCGCCATTGGTTGCCCAAGAAGTGGTGGATTACGATGCTATTTATATAGAAAACGACCTTGCTTACCGTACCTCCAACCAGCTCCCATTTTCCGGTGCAGCCCAAAAAGTCAGGAAAAATGGGCATTTGGTTCACGAATCCTATTACCAAAAAGGGATTTTAACCAAGAGCGTTCTCTACTATAACAATACCGAAAAGCCTACCCCAGCAAATACGGTGTATTATTTTGCCGGGACCGATATACCAAAGAAGTCATTCGATTTTTCGTTGGATGAATCTGTTATGAAAGTGAACCATTTCAACAAAGAAGGAGAGAAAGAACTATCCGAAACCTACGAAAACGAAGTGCTTGTTTATAAATGCACTTACCTAAACGGAAAAAAACACGGAACGGAGTTTTGCATCAAAGAAGATGGAACCCCAACCTACGAGACCTACCAAAACGGGAAACGGGTTCAATAATTTTCTTTAACTTTAAGATTCGGTAAAGATTTAAATAGTATTTGCCGAATTCTCCTCAGACTACTTGAACTGTATGTAGGTATGGTATATGCCTAATGCAGCATAAGGTTACAAAACCCCAAAGAAAATACACTAAGTAATAAACACCCCTTCCTTGGTTGTGTATAGGCAATCTTGGCTAGGGATATATACATGGAAAACATATTATTAAACAGTACAATCATGAAAAAACTAGCGATCATCCTTCTTTTGGCCTTCCTTCCCGGTCTGGCCCTTTCCCAGTCTGAGTGCAAACCCTACCTACCTGTAGACGTAGGGACTAAATGGGAAATGACCAATTACAACGCAAAAGGCAAACAACAGGGAAAACTAAGTTACGAGTTACTGAGTAAAGAAACCGTAGGGAACGAAATCATCTTTACCGTACAAACCATATCCTACGATAAAAAGGGGAAAGAACTCTACAGCAATACCTTTACCGCCAAATGTGTGGACGGAAAATTTGAGTTCGATATGGCCATGAAAATGGACGGTGCCAGTATGGGGCCTTACCAAAACATGGATGTGGAAGTAGATGCTTCCCGTTACGAAATCCCGGATGTGGATGCTCCAGCGGGTACTGTATTGGAAGACGGTAGTTTACGTGTCACTGCAGGCGGAGGCCCCATTGGGCTTAACATGACAGTGGATATCACCAACCGATTGGTAGAAGCTCGGGAAACCATTACTACTCCAGCAGGTGAGTTCGATTGTTTGGTTCTTACCCAGGAAGTAAGTACCAAGATGATGATAAAGGTTCGTGGAAAATCCAAGGAATGGTATTCGCCCAACATAGGCGTGGTCCGTACCGAGTCCTACAACAAAAAGGGAAAGCTCATGGGATATAGTGAGATTACCAGTTTAACAAGAGCATAGCTCTAAAGATATTGTATAAAAACCCCGTCCTACTGTCGAATAGAAAGGGGTTTAATTCAATTGCTAACTATTAACCTATTATGTAGTAAAATATAGCTACAATAATATGTGATATAATTAATATCTCTAAGTACAATGTAATGAGTGGTCAGAATTCGTAATAACTGGTCATTATTGAAAGAAAACTACTTTTTACAGATTAGTCCTTTTCATTTTCCTGCTTGAAAATTATTTTATCAAAAAGCGTCCTTTGTAAATAATTTTGTCATTTTCTTTAATTTAATCCTGACCTAAAACAGGTAAGTCTTCAAAAACAGGGAAGCTTTCGTTTGGTATGATTTATGATTTCAGATTGTTAATTTACTACAATGACAGACGTCTGTAAAAATGAAAAAATCATATTTTTTAGTATTAATTATATCATTTCTGTCTAACACAGTTTTTGGTCAAAATGTTGATGAAAATGGTGTTTACAATAGTAGCGACGCAATATCATTTGCGATTGTAGAGGTACCTCCCGCTCCTCCAAATTGCAATCAAAGTTCGAATGCATATCTTAAAGTTTGCACATCAAAATTCATTCAAGAATATTTCCAAAGAAATTTGGATCGGCAGGTTTTTCGTAAGGCTGATACCCCTGATTTTCGTATTAAAATTGAATTCGTCATTAGCAAAGAAGGTGAAGTTGAAAACATTCAAATTCACCATGAAAATCAATTTTTGAAAAAGTATCTAAATAAAGTAACCAAAGCCCTACCAAGATTCATTCCAGGTAAACAGGGAGGTAACATGGTTGATGTGCTTTATATAGTACCTATTGCTTATAAAGCATCAAAATAGGGGAGACATCTCGTACAACAAGTAACAACCCAGAAGATAGGATGTTTAGAGGGCAGGGTATGTTTTAAAGTGTCTATATTACTCAATTCTGTCGATCTTCTAATCATTATAAATTATAGAATATTACAACAAGCTGATAGTTAGCCTTCTATATCATTCAAGACTTATTTTTAGTCATTTGTGAAACAATAGTCATACAATGCCCGTTCGTTCCGCATAATTACCGTTTGTTCTCTTAAAACGCCCGTTTGTCGTTTTTGTACTCAAAATATTTTCAGGATTTTATCAATTTCATGGTCAAATATGTCTTGAATGATATAGAATACTTTGGAGTTTAGCAAAACCAGAAATCCGTTCCTTTTCCCCTTGGAACTCTGGAAAGAAGAAAATTCTGTTAATTCTCTAACATTACTGACTTCCCATCTTACTTTCCCCGGTATTTGTGGGCGCATACAATGGAAATTGAATGCGATGGCAAATCATTTCATTACAAGAGATCTTCAATTAAAGTACAATTAGTTGGATAGATCTGTTGGGTATTATATAAGAAGAGATTGTAAATCAAAAACTGTAAATAATTTATGAAAAGCTACGAAGAGGTATTAAAAATAAAAAACAAGTACGAAGAAGAAATTTTCAAATATCCAAATGTTGTCGGGGTAGGAATTGGAAGTAAACATGTGGGTGGAAAGAAAGTAAGTGACGATTTCTGTATACTGGTATTAGTTAGGGTTAAAACCAAGGACTTGGACAATCCTGATACAATGATCCCAGAAAGTTTTGAAGATGTACTTACCGATGTACTGGAGAGCGGGGAAATAGGCCCCCAAGTATTGGGGAGGGTTACTAATAGAGAAAAAAGAACCGATACGGTACCGGTCGATCTGGTAAATACCCAAAGAAAGCGCTTTAATACACTTATAGGGGGCATTAGTGGTCTTTGCAATATCAACAATTTAAATAAAGTAGGCACACTGGGTTGTACGCTTTTGGACAAAAATAACAAAAAGGTCATGCTATCGAACTGGCATGTATTGTATGCGAAATTTCCGAGCAAAAATAAAGCCATAATGCAACCCTCCCCAGGAGACGGCGGGGATAGGAACAAGGATCTTTTTGGTGACGGTGAAGACTATCGTATCTCTGCCACTTTTGATCCTAAATACGACCCAAATTATTTAATGGATGCAGCTACTGCAAATATATCGCCCCTTTCACAATATGCAAGACCTGTTTTAAACTGGATCTATGGTATTGGAAGAGTAATGGGCCAAGTAGATGGTAAAAAGGGTATGATGGTCCAGAAAACGGGTAGGACTACCGGTACAACCCAAGGTACTATTGATGGCACGGATGTAACTCTAAAACATTTTGTCGGGTTGGAGCCTTCTGTTGCTTTCCATTTTTCCAATGCTGCTTTTAAAAACAGCGAAGCCATGACAATGTGTATTTATAAAGATAATATTTATATGACGTTTCAAGACTCTTTATACAGGATAAACCCAAACGATGGAAGCTCTGCAAAAATAAGCAATGATAATTGGCGGGGTACCAAGGCATGGTGTATGATAGGTGATACGGCATATGTGGTACAGGGGCAGACTTTGAATAGGGTGACCGATCTGGAAACCAATAATGTTAAACGAGTAGATATTTCGCCTCATAGAACTTTATTAGATGTATTAATATATACTTCTACAATTGCTATGATTGTCCATAAAGGGACTCTATTGATTGCCTCCGGGGCTCCCAACATTTTTCAAATAACGAATCTTTCTTCTGCAAATGTAACATTGAAATCTGTATCAAGTAAAAATTGGAAAGGTACTAGAACTATGTTTAAAATCCATGATAGTGATGATTATTTTTTTGTGATTCAGGACTCAAGGTTGTGGATCGTTTACGGTACATTCAGTAGTTGGGCAATATTGGATGGACCCAATGATGTTTATAAATATGCTCTCAGTGCAATTGTGGATTCTGAATCTGAAGTTGCATACATTGAAAGCCAGAACAGTATCTATAAAATAGACAGTATTAAGTCTGGAAGCCAGATTGTCTTGGAAGATGTTACTAATTATGAAGTTCCCAGTCCTTCTCCTGCTACCGCTGTGTTAACCAATAGAATGGTCTATTATAAAGGACAGGTTTTCTATCCTGGAAAAGAATACTTAACATATATCCCAGTAGGGGCCCGGTGTATATTCAAAAATAACTTTATGGTAAACAAGCCCATAGCAAATGCTTTTTCACTGGGGGGTGATTCAGGATCGGTTGTTCTCGATATGAACAATAATCTTGTGGGTTTATTGTTTGCAGGGACTCCTGTTACAAAAAGCACGACTGCTGTCCAGTCTTTTTTTGTTAAAATATCGGATGTACTTTCTACATTGAACCTGAAACTTCCAAACCCTATACCGGATACTTTTGATAAATCGGGAACAAGTTCATTTTTGGATAGTGGAAGTGGGGTTTATGGTGTGTCATCAGCTATAAAAGTTGATCAAGGCCATTCGAGCCTATACCTATCTGGAATGTCAGGGCTTTATATTCATAGTTTAGTGGACGGTGCTTCTCATTATCTGGATAACTCAGGATCCTTTTTTCAGTGTGGTATTACTATAATCAAAAATAAGCTTTATGGGTTGACCATTTCTTTTAGGCCTTCAAAGGGAGGAGCCGTAATGTACGTAAGGGATTTAATAAAAAATACAAATGCCCCATTTATGCCTAATGTTGTTTGGAGCCAATGGCTGTCTATGACCTCCGATGGTGAAAAAAACCTATACGTGCTAGGGTCCTATGGGCAAGATGTAAAAGTATATTTATATAAATTTGATACCACACAACCAAAAAAGCCTCCAGTTAGGGTTACTCAGCAGGATTGGGGTCTGGGCTATTTAGCCGAAATGAGCATGTGTTTTGTTAAAAAAGATCTTGGCAGTAATTATGACAGGATATATCTTGTCAAATCAGTCAAATCAGTCAAATCAGGCAGTAGCTCCCCAGCAAAGTTATTTTATATTAAAAACCCGGAACTAGGGCCAAAAGCAGTTGTTGTAGATGCAGGTGTATTATTCAAGAATAACTTAACTATTGGGCCCATGACAGTAGGTACTATTAAAAATTTCCCTCCCCCTACGAGGCATCTATACCTTAACTATGGAAAATCAATATATAAGTCTACAGATATTGATAGCACACAAAAAATTCAATTTACCCAAATAAGTGACCCTTCCGAAGATTGGAGTAATACACATTCAATTTCGTTTGTAGAAGACCCTACCATAAACAAGTTGTATATAATAACTAAAGGAAATGATAAAATGTACATAATGGAACCATAATTTTTCTAATTAATACTCAACAAAGTCGAATATCTGTTATGCACTTACTGGTGGTCGATTTGCATATCTCTTTTCAATGGGCACTCGACAAAGTCGAGTGCCCATTGTTAATGTCTAAACATGTTGGGTACCCTTCTTTTTACAAACCAATAATAGGAACAACCTTCAATTTAATTATCTTTGAAGAAGTCTCATTGTATGAACACCGCACCATAAATTAATTCCGCAGCATGGGAAAGAAAATGGATTCCATCCCCCAAAGGTTGATGACCTTTATAGAAAACCAAAAGATCTTTTTTGTTGGTACAGCTGCCCCCACTGGGAGGGTAAATGTATCCCCCAAAGGAACCGACTCCTTTCGGGTTATTGATGAAAACAAAATCGTTTGGCTCAATCTCACCGGAAGCGGTAACGAAACCGCTGCCCATCTGCTGCAGGACAATCGTATGACTATTATGTTCTGTGCTTTCGAGGGCAATCCCCTCATCCTACGCCTTTATGGCAATGCGACCATCTATCACCAAAGGGATCCACAATACAACGAGTATATCGATTTGTTCCCACCCGCACCCAGTGCCCGCCAGATTATAGAAATGCAAGTGGATTTGGTACAGACCTCCTGTGGCTTTGGCGTACCCTTTATGGAATACCAAGAAGAGCGGCACCTCTTCGAACCCTGGGCCGAGCAAAAAGGCGAGGATGGTATACAGGAATATTGGGAGAAAAAGAATTCCAAAAGCCTTGATGGTTTCGAAACGGGGATTTTAGGAGATTAAGGAGGTTCTATGTCACCAAACTCCATTAAGCAACACTTAAAACAAAATGAGGCTAATACTATTATTTCTGGTTTCCATAATAACCATTAACGGTAGATCTCAATCATCAACAAATTGGGAAACAAGGCTTTATGGGTATGAGTATAATAGCCCAAAAGAAGTACTGTTGTTAGACAATGAACAGTCTATTGTTGTTTTGGGGAAGCATTTTAGCAAAAAGAGAGAAGGTACTTATGGGCTTTTAAAGATGGATATTTATGGTAACATCTTAAAAGAACATCATGCAGGCAGTAAATATAAAACCATAACCTCTATGGAGGTTTTTAGGGATAGGCTTCTTTTAATTGGTCATAATGGTAGTAATTCATGGGATAAAAAACTATGGATTCAAATTACAGATTTAAATTTCAATCCCATTAAAGATATGGTCTTTGACAGTATTAAAGTCACTGACTTTCCAAGCCCCAAAATAAAGGTCGATAGCCAAGGAAACTATATAGTCATGCTTAACGGCGATAGTAACCTCATAAAATTTGATAAGGATTTTAAGGTTGTTTGGGAAAAGAAGTTTGAAAATGAATTTTGTACATCAAATAGCTCAAGCTGTATAAGATTAGAAGACTTTATATTCGATGAGGCTGGAAACATTATTATTACTGGAAACGGACAACCCTTTTATGATACCAACGCAAAGTACTTATACGATCTTTTCGTAATTAAAACCGATCCAAACGGGAATCAATTTTGGAGAAAGACTATAAGTAGTCCTAATCTCAAGTATTATGGTCATTCCATTACCTCATACCATGGAGAATATTATATAGCAGGTAGGCAAATTGCAAACAATACCAACTTTCCAAACAAGGAAATCGATATTACATTTGCCAAATTTTCAAATAATGGAGAACTCCTTTTCAATAAACCCATTGGCGGTAGTGAAGCGGAAATATGTAGTAAAATACTATCCAATCAGGATGGTACATTTTATATTATTGGAAGAACACAATCCAATGATAAGGAATACTCTAAAAATAATGGCAAAAGTGATAATCTGATTCTAAAAGTTGATTTCAAAGGAGATATACTCGAAACACTAATCTTTGGAACCACTGAAAATGACAATTTATACGATATAGTTAAAACCAAAGGGAATACCCATGTTATAATTGGTGATTCGAACTTTGGGTTGGATAGATTGATTTATAAAGAATGGAAGATATATTCTAAAAAACTAAAATAGAGGCTTATCTCGTTGCCATTTTCAGTCGACCTCAAGCACAATTGTATATTAACTAACCAGGAAACCCCTTTCCCTCAATACCACTTTTATAGCGGTGCACGTTCATTTATTTTCGAAGGAAAATGATAGAATGAAACCAGCCTTTTTACTTTTCTTGCTTACACTTGCTTCTGGCTGTGCCATCCAAAACATAAAATACGATCGGGATAAAATACTTAGGAAATATTCCGATACCTATACAACTTTTATCGATCAAAATAAAGAAGATTTTAAGTCGGTCTATCTGGATAGGGACAATATAGAAAGTATTCAGATCGACAGGAAAAAGAAAGCGTTGAAAATCACTCAAATAAAACAAGTAGATCTGCTGGAAATAAGACAAGTGAATTGGGACAGTATTAATGGTACAAAAGAATCGGAACGCAAAGGCCGTATAGATATGGTCGTTGTTAATGCGGTTATTTTAACCATCGACGATAGAAACAAGCCCAAGATAGATCTAAACGCAATTTTGGCTATGAAAATAATGCAACAAGAAGAAAGCAAGATGGTAGGTTGCAACAGAGGTGATGGGCGTATCCTATTAATTATAACCAAATAG
>JANQKN010000128.1 GCA_028281065.1 Flavobacteriaceae bacterium
GTAAGGTGGGATGAACCGCATGTATTTCATGAGTAGGATCATCTTGTCTTCGGGCTTGGCTATTTTCAGGGCTTTCTGAAGGGTATCCGAAGGCACCGCAAACAATTCGATATCACTTACTTCGGCCTTTTCGTAATCGACGAGGGAATCGGTGACTACAATTTTATCGTTCCGTTTCTTTTTTACCCGCTGTACATAATTCACACAAAAATTATAGGTGAGTGAGTACAACCAAGTGGAAAACTTGGATTCCCCCTTAAACGTTTTCAGTTTTACAAAGAGCATGATAAAAATATCATGGGTGAGGTCGTGGGCTTCTTCCCGGGATTTCGAAAAGCTCAAACATTTATTATATACTGTTTTCGCGTGCCTATCGTACAGAAGGGCAAATAAATTGGAGTCCCTGGTAGCAACAATCTTCGACACCAGTTCTTCATCACTCATGGGTTCATCAATAAGGGGCAACTTCAAGGGGTCTCTCTTACGGTTATTTATACCTTAGACACACAGGTGTCGTTAAAAGTCACTTTTTAAGGAAGCTTTTTTACAGGCGAATAAAATATCTGGAGTTTTACACGAACCTTGGTAAAGGGATTTTGTGTTTTCGATAACAGGTTGCCTTTTTGGGTGAAGGTTTGCAAATTCTGGTTTTGGATCTATACCAAAGCTGCAAAGTATGAGGAAAGTACGCACAATTTTTGTGGACTATGGACTAATTTTCATTTTCCGAATTTGGCTATTTTTGAGCTTTCTTAACCCCCAATGTATTGAAAAAGGACATTCTATTTGTTATAGCACAGTTCCTTCTATTTGCAGCCTATTTTGGAATGGAGTGGCATTTTATAACGCTTAATATGCCAGACTGGATGTCGTACGTCTTAATTGCTTTTATTGCAATAGGGATGGTTATCGTATTCTTTGGTATCCTTAACCTAAACGAAAACCTTACTCCCTTTCCTTCTCCAAAATCCAATTCATCGCTTATTTCTACCGGGATTTACCGTTATATAAGACACCCCATCTATGCAGGGATTTTATTGGCCATGCTGTCTTATGCCCTTTTTTTATTATCTGTTTTTAAGCTAATGGTTACCGTTGTGCTTTGGATTGTATTTTATTATAAGAGTAGTTTCGAAGAACATTTGCTCAAGGAGCGCTTTGTGGACTACAAAGAGTACATGGAAAAAACAGGAAGGTTTTTTCCAAAAAAGAAGCGATAACCATTCTTAATAAGCTTATTGTTTTTCTTAATAACTTTTCGTGTAAGGTTTTGGCTAAAGTTACTACTTTTACATTCTAATATTGTATGGAATAAAAGAGTGTTATGTCAGAAACAATTGAAAGAATAAAGTGTTTGATAATAGGTTCGGGGCCTGCGGGATATACTGCAGCTATTTATGCAGCCCGTGCAGATCTTAAACCCATTATGTATACAGGAATGGAACCTGGTGGGCAGTTAACCACAACTACCGAAGTAGATAACTTCCCAGGTTACCCAGAAGGAATAGATGGCCCTACCATGATGGTGCAATTACAGCAACAAGCCGAACGGTTTGGAACCGAAGTACGCATTGGTATGGTAACTTCCGTGAATTTAAGTGATGAAGTAGGGGGGATCCACAAGGTGACTGTAGATGGAAAAACAGAAATCGAAGCCGAAACCGTGATTATTTCTACAGGGGCAACTGCCAAATACCTGGGCTTGGAAAGCGAACAACGTTTACGAGGAGGTGGGGTTTCTGCCTGTGCCGTTTGCGATGGTTTCTTTTATAAAGGACAGGATGTTGCTATCGTAGGGGGGGGAGATACTGCTGCCGAAGAAGCAACGTATTTAGCCAATATCTGTAATAAGGTGACCATGTTGGTACGACGTGACCAGATGCGTGCTTCCAAAGCCATGCAGCATAGGGTAACCGCGACCAAGAACATCGATCTTAGGTACAATACCGAAGTGGATGAAGTATTGGGCGATATGGTTGTAGAAGGCCTTCGTATGAAAAACAACGTTTCTGGAGAAACCGAAGAGATCGATATTACGGGATTGTTCATTGCCATTGGGCATAAGCCCAATACCGATATCTTTAAAGGGCAGATAGACATGGACGATACCGGATACATCATTACTGAAGGGAAATCCACCAAGACCAACAAACCCGGGGTATTTGCCAGTGGTGATGTGCAGGATAAGGAATACCGTCAAGCGGTAACGGCTGCAGGAACTGGTTGTATGGCAGCCTTGGATGCGGAGCGTTATTTAGCTGGAGTAGAAAGCAAAACAGCTGTAGAAGCATAGACTATTTTAAAAAGCCGAGGTATTTGCCTCGGCTTTTTTATTTGGGGGTCATTTGGCGATGTTGTAGAAGTATGGATAAGTCTGCGTGGGTGTATAGTGAAATTCTCGTAAAAAAGATGTCTGGTTTTATAAAGCTTGGTTTAAAATTAATGCGTGTTCAGCTTAAAAAAAGCCTGGTTTATCTCATATAAAACTAATATCGGGGGGAAACCCTAGTAGCCTATAGGAATACTTCAAATAATTATGTCATATATTTGTTTTTTAGATTTATAAATCAATTTCCATGAAAAAAATTATTTTTTTAGTTTTCTTGCTGCCACTTTTTACCATGGCCCAAGGAAACAGGACAGGAAAAGTATCTGAAGCTGTTACTGTCGCAAAAACTAACTATGGCGAATTTCAATCTTTTGAAATTTTTAAGCCAACTACAAGAAGTGCCGCAACAAATTATTCAAAATCAGTAAATGATGGGGTTGTTTTTGAATTGGACCTTTCAGGGGTTCGCAGTTTGTTAGCGCAAAACCCTAAACAAATTAATCTTAACGTACCTTTTAAATCCAATGGGGAAACGGTTGCGCTTGATTTAATTCAGGTGGATGTTTTTGCGCCGGATTTTAAAGCGGTTACCAGTACAGGACAAGATATCACTAACGAAGTTGATTTCGGAAAACACTATCGTGGTGTTATAGCGGGAAATAAAAACTCGCTTGTGTCCATTAGTATTTACGGGAACCAGATCGGTGGGTTCATAGCAAACGATGAAGGTAATTATACCTTAGGTAAACTTAAAGATTCTGAAACTGACCATATTATCTATAAGGATACTGATTTAAATCTATCCGTAGAGCTTAATTGTGGTGTAGAAGACGATGGTGTTGGGTATACCGTAGAGCAATTAACTCCGCCAGAACCTAGTGAAGATCCTGGGGACGAAGTAGATATTTATATCGAAGCTGGACGAAGTGTTTATAATGCAAACGGCCAAAGCCTTCCTAACACGGTTGCTTTTCTAACCAACCTTTTTACACAAAGTTATGTGTTGTATGCCAACGACGGAATTTTGGCTAGAACATCCAATATGATGATTTGGGTTACCCCAGATCCTTATGATGGAACTAACTCTTCTGCTCAATTGAATAAATTCCAAGCACAAACAGAGTTCTTGAATGGAGACCTTGGTCACTTGGTAATGATGCAGAACTATGGTGGAATTGCTGCCGGATTCGATGGAATTTGTCCAACAAACCACGGTAATAGCTTGTGTTATTCCGGTTTGGTTGGAACAAACGTTCAGCCAGTGCCAATTTATTCATTCAACGTATTCCTTATTAGCCACGAGATGGGTCACCTTCTAGGATCAAGACACACCCATGCTTGTGTTTGGAACGGGGATAATACAGCCATCGATGGTTGTGCTGGTTTTACCGAAGGTGGTTGCCCACTACCAGGAAACCCTCCAGGAGGTGGAACCATTATGAGTTACTGTGCCAATACAGCCGTAGGGATTAATTTTAACCTTGGGTTTGGTCCACAGCCTCAAGCAGTGATCCTTAACAGAATAGAAGAAGTAGGAAACTGTTTGGACGAAGAAGATACTACCAATCCTCCAGTTGCGGTTTGTAAGACGCACATTGTAACTTTGGATGGAAGCGGACAGGCTACTATAGACATATCCGATGTTGAAGGAGGAAGCTATGATGATGGCACTATCGTTTCTACGACTATAGACCAGGATACTTTCGACTGTGATGACGTAGGGCTAGCCTATGTAACACTTACAGTTACCGATAACGATGGATTAACCAGTACTTGTATAGCCTATGTAGAGGTTATCGATGGAACCGATATTTCCATTACTTGTCCTGACGATATGGTGATAGGAGTTGCTCCTGGAGACACATACACACTAGAGGATTTCCAAGGGGACATTACAGTTGCTACTGCTATTTGTGCTAATGCACCATACGATGCAACTTTCCAAAGTCCTGGTGTTGGAACCGAATTAGGAGTAGGGGTACATGAAATTACAGTTAATGTTCTATTACAAGATGGAACTGTAGATTCTTGTTCTTTCAATATTACAGTAGAAGAAACACTAGGATTGGAAGACAATGCTATCTTGTCTAGTCTTGTTTTACACCCGAATCCAGCTGTTGATACCGTAAACTTAAGTAACCCTGAAAGTTTGGAGTTGACTTCAATGTCAATTTACGACATCACAGGAAGACTAGTTAAGCAAGTTGACTTAACAAATAGTGGTACTGAAAGATCTATTGATGTTTCTGAATTGCCACAATCAAACTATTTTGCAATCATCCAAGGAGCGCAAGGTAAAATAGTTAAGCAATTGATTAAAAGATAAGCGGTACTTATAACCGTACAATAAAAAACCCTAGGACATTTGTTCTAGGGTTTTTTTTATTACTTCTTCTGAATCTCTTCTATCTGCATGGAAAGATGCGCATCCTTAACCAAACCACAATTAACGCGTCCCAATTCCTCATATTTAATCTTAACCTCTAAGCCATCTGTATGAAACTCGGGAGCTAGGTTTTTAGGCATGTAAATGGTAGAAGAAACATCCACAACCCATCCACATCCGTCCAATGCAGGATCGCCATAATTTCTAATGACAGCATCTTTACAATCATTACAGCTGGAATCGGTCATAGTTCCTTTGTTGCCTTTACAAGCTGAAAAAACCAGTGAAGTCGTAATTGCAATAAAAAATAATCTTTTCATGGATTTGTTATTTCACAGCAATATAACGGTTTCTTTAGAAAGCAAAATGAATTGTGACATTAATTAGGTCCGTGATGGTAACTATAGGTTCGCTTTAGCAGCCATTTTCCATCTGTTTTTATCCAGAGGGAAGAGAATAGGGCGGAACCTGTTTTACTGAATTTGGTGCCACCCCTTTTTTTGACAAAGAACTCGTGCTTTCCTCGTTGAATCATTCCATACAGTTCGTCATTATCATACAACGGAAACAGCTCATGGGTTTCGGGTACCAGCTTGCGTTGGTAGCTTTGCTGAGGGTTTCCGCAGATGTTTTTGGCCATGGCATCCAAGAACTCTTGTTTGTTCTGAAATCCAGCAATGTCGTGGTAAAACTCCAGGTCGTCGGCAAGTTGGGTTTCCAAAAGTTTTAAGTTGCATTTGTTAAAACCTTGATCAAAAACAATACTGTCCTTTTTCAAGAAAGTCTGGGTCAACTCTTCCGATGCTGTACGTTGTGCTTTTAGGGAAAGGCTACAGCAAAGTAATGCCAGTCCCCATAAAAAATATCTTTTCATGTTTGTGGGTTTAAAAAAGGGAAAACCCCAAAGTGCTATGGACTCCACTAAGGGGTTTTATAAAAGGCGGTTAGTCCTTTTTTTTTTGGTTGGATTATAATTACATTTTGCGAACACTACCCGAAGCACCGTCCTTAACCGATACGGCAGTTGGGTTCCCGTAGTAGCGGATATCGCCACCGCTGGAAGCACGTCCGTTTATTTCATCGCGAACATTTACAACGATATCTGCACCACTGGAAGCTTTGGCCCTACAGGTTTTTACTTCCAGGTCTTTGGCTTTAAGGTCACTACCACTAGAAGCTTCGGCTACTAAGTTGGTCGCCCTTCCAGATACTTTAAGATCGGCACCACTGCTTACATCGGCATGTACCTCTTTTGCATAGATCTCCACTTCGAGATCGGCTCCGCTACTGCTATCCAAGCTTAGGATTTCACTCTTAATAACCGAGTTTCCAATAACGTCGGATCCGCTGGAAGCACTTATGGCAGTAAGGTTGGTATAGGTGACGTGTACTTTTTTAGCTTTGGCACGACCAATATTTTCTCCAGATCTTACCCCTATGCGTAATGTACCGTTTACAATTTCGGTTTCGATAAGGTCGTGAAGGTTCTCATCGGCTTCTACCACAATTTTGGTTTCGTCACCATGGGTTAGGTATACGTCCAAACCTGCACTTCCTTTTACTTCGTCGAATTCGCTACCTTCAAAGCGCTCTTCTACGATAACATTTCCGTTGCCGTTGGTCTGGCCAAAGTTGATGTCGAAATTACAAGCGGTGGCCAAAAGAACGATACTTGCAAGGGCTATGAATTTGATTGATTTCATGATATTTCTATTTTTAATTTCCTATTTTAACTTTTAAGGTGTCACCTTTATCGGTGGATTGAATGTCGATTCCGTTTTCGTCAATGATGATGGAGTCTCCGTCTTGGTCTTTTGCTTTAATACCGTCACTGTTTACTTTAATGAAGTCTCCATTTTCATCTTTAATATAGAATCCGTCATCGTCCCAATCGTCTTCCCATTTCTCTTTTTTTGAATTGGAACTAGAACTTGAATCGGAATCGGAATCGGATTCAAATTCATCTTTAGGGCAATCCAAACAACGGGTTTGTCCGTCTTCGATAATTAAGTATTGCTCTTCGTCTCCATTGTCCAGGATATCCCTATAATGATAATCATTGCTATGGAACGAGTAAGTATTATCATCAGCATATAGGATGGTTCCTATAGGTAGGTACAAAATTACTTCTACTTCCTGATCCCTTGACTGATTGACAACGTCTGTAGTAAGGTAGGCGTTAAGCGCTAAGGTTTCTCCATCGAAATTGTAATCGTAATCGATAGCCTGTGCTCGTCTCTTAGCAGCAAGATAATCACTGCCTTCGGCTCTTTTTTCTATAACGATTCTTCCTATGGAATCATCGGTAGAGCGAACGATAAGACGTACATCGGTAGAATAAAGCACTTTTTCATCTTCCTCGTTGTATTCTATGGTCAATCGGCCTCTTCTACGGGCATCATATTCATAGTTTTCGTTAGACACCATCTTTAGATTTAAGGTATCACCAGCCTTAACGGGAAGCGCATACTCACTTGTAAACTCGCCATCGAAAGCCCTTTCGGTGGCTTCACGGATTCCCAGAATACCCAATCCAACAAGGGAGCCCAACCAAACCACAAAAAGGATGATTTTAGCCGGTGTCCCAATGGACTTCAAGTTAGGGATGAGCAATTTCAGTCCTAAAATCAGCAGTCCGAAGAAAGGGATTCCAGCGGCAAATAGACCTAACAAGGATACCAACCACAGTGGCGAATTGGAAGTATTGCCCAGATCGTAGTATTCGGTCCAGTTTCCATGCCCCCAGATATCGATGGATCCGGCAAAGAACAGGGATAGGATCAAACTAATTAAGGTTACGATAGAAACAAAAACTAAAATCGCTGCAAAGAATTTGACAAATATTTTAAAGAGTGTTAGAAAGATACTACCGAGCGTATCGAAAAAACCGGTTGTACCGCTTTTTACTTTATTCCCGTATTTGTCATAGTCTACGTTTTTTACTTTTTCCGAGACATTTTCGTATCCTTCTTTAAA
>JANQKN010000194.1 GCA_028281065.1 Flavobacteriaceae bacterium
GCCTGGAGGTATTATACACGCCTCTGGCGACCTGAATACTTGGGGTACCCAATTTGATGGTAGCGATTGGCTGGTAGCCATTAAAAACCCTTTGAACAAACACAAGGTATTCTCATGGATGCCAGTAAGGAACAGTGCCGTGGTCACTTCCGGAAATTATGAAAAGTACGTAGCCTTTAATGGAGTTCGGTATTCGCATATCATTAACCCAAGAACGGGTTATCCATCCAGTGGGGTGCGAAGTGTGACTGTCTTTACCGAAAATGCCGAATTAGCAGATGCCCTGTCCACTTCCTTATTTGTGATGGGATTGGAAACCGGACTCCACTTTGTTAACCAACTCAAAGGCGTAGAATGCATTATAGTAGATGATGGGGACAAAATCCATACTTCCCAAAATATTGAATTCGATAAAAACAAACTATGAAAAAAATTGGCATAGGCATCTTACTGCTTACTTCATTACAGTCCTGTTTGGTTGTAAAAGAATATGAAAAAGTAAACATCAATGATCCAGACATGAATCTGGCAGCCCATAAGTGTGAACGTTTCGAAACGAATTTCCAAGTATACCGCGAAGGCGCTTCAGGTGCCAATGGTGGTAAAACTGGAGGAGGATGCGGTTGTAACTAAACAAGCTTGAATGAAGAAAATATTGATCACCATATTTGCCCTATCATTCTTAGGAGTACATGCACAGGATGACACCCAAACAGCTACGTATAAAAAAAGGGTGTTGGAAAGTACAGAAGTGGATTTTATATCCAGTTATTATACCCAAGACGGTAACAATGCATCGGTAACAGGAGGTATTGGTACCGAAGAATTAACCGATGCCACTCCTACTATAACGGTTTCCATGCCTTTGAGTGCCGACGAAATCCTCACAGTAGACGCAGGGATTTCGGTATATACCTCGGCCTCTTCCAGTAATTTGGACCCCTTCGATTCCAGCGGAGCTTCTGGGGGCGAATACGACGATGACCTTAACAACGGAGGAACCAATAGAAACAATGCCGCCAATGCCGTTACTGGCAGTCCTTGGGTAGCATCTTCGGGGGATTCCTACCAAGATGTTTGGGGCAATGTAACGGTGAGTTACAGCAAGTACAGTGACGACAGAAATCGTATTTGGAGTTTTAATGGTGGCATTTCATCGGAATATGATTATCTATCTGTTGGTTTTGGTGGGGGCTATACCCATCTATTCAATCAGAAAAACACAGAAATAGGGATTAAGGCACAAGTATTTTTAGACAAGTGGCGTCCCATGTACCCTACCGAATTGGATTCGTACCTAGATGCAGGACAGGACTTAAACAATGGTTTCTTTGAAGGGGTCGATATCCTGAATGAACAGGGACAAATTATCGACAAAAACGGAAGTGATCTTTGGAGGCCTCAAAATGGTTTTGACCTTATTCAAGATAAAACCCGGAATAGCTACACAGTATCCCTAAGCTTCTCCCAGATTTTGAGCAAACGGGCCCAGCTATCGGTATTCGTGGATTTGATACAACAGCAAGGTTGGCTGGCCAACCCCATGCAGAGGGTCTATTTTGCCGACCGTCCTAATTATTATATTGGAAACGCAGCCAGTATCCCGAATTACACCTCACAAAGTAATGCGGATGTATTCCAACTTGCGGACGATATTGAGCGATTGCCGGATAGCCGTTTTAAAACGCCCATTGGTGCACGGTTCAATTATTACATCAATGAAAACCTTAGTGTACGAACCTATTACCGTTACTATTTCGACAATTGGGGAATGACCTCACATACAGCCAGTATAGAATTGCCCATAAAACTGGGGGATAAATTCACGCTGTATCCCAACTACCGTTATTATACACAAAGTGCGATAGATTACTTTGCTCCTTTCGAGGAAAACCTATCGACACAGCAGTACTATACATCAGATTTCGATCTCTCTTCTTTTAATGCCAACCAATATGGATTTGGGGTTCGCTATACGGATATCTTTACCAAGTTCCGCATCTTTAATTTGGGGCTAAAGAGTATTGATCTTCGGTTTGCACAGTATGAAAGGAGTACGGGACTAAAGGCCAGTATTGTTTCGGGAGGATTTAAATTTGTTTTCGACTAGTTACCTAAATAAATTTTCAATAAAGAAGCCTCCCAAAAACGGGAGGCTTCTCAATAGGGTGGATAAACTTAGTTCTTAACAAAAGTTTTGATGGTTCTGATGGTTCCTTCAGCAATGAATTCCATAAAATACATTCCCTCAGGTAATTGAGAAACGTTAATGATACCTTCATTATTGCCTTTGTGGGTTGAAACCAAAACACCCAAAGCATTATAAATGAGGACTTCACTGTGGTCTAAATAATCACGATTCTCAAAATACATATGCAAGTTGTCACCTACTGGATTGGGAGCTATGGAAAAGCGGATTGCTGTATGTTCCTCAGTTCCCAACACAAAGTCTTCGATCTTCCTAATATTCCCAACCCCACTAAATTCCGATATGTAGAGGGCTTGCTCTGTAGGCTTGTATACAATCCCATTGGGATAACTAAAGGTTGCCAATGCAATATCACCATCCACATCACCCTGTATGCCACCTGCGAAGGAAGTAACTACATCGGTCTGGGTAGGATCTATCTTGTAGATTTTATGCCCTCCCATAGTAGTTCCGTACAAAAACCCTTCTGCATAGGTAATAAAGCCCAAAAAGGGATTGTCGGCTGCATTGCCATCGGGAACGGTCGCAATATATTCTACATTGTTACCAACCAAACGGTAGACTTCCCTCCCTACATAATTCCCTATATACAATGTGTTGTTTTCATCATAGGTTAAACCCACAGGAGCATTGAGGGGTGCTCCTTCAAACAAAGTAGTCATACTACCATCGGTTCCCAGTTCAATAATACTGTCATCTGCTGTGTCCGTAAATATCATGGTCCCTGATGGGGATGCGATAAGACCCGAAGGTGTAGGACCTACGTTGTAGGTGTTTAAAAGATTCCCACTTGGATCGTACTTATGAATGCTCCCTGCACCCCAATCCACCACAAACAGGTTTCCATCGGTATCGAAAGCCAAACCATTGGGGTTGTTAAAGCCACTGGCAAAAGGGGTAGCCACGCCCTCTGGGGTTATTTTATACACGGTATCGCCTCCAAAGTTGGAGCCATATAGATTTCCATCGTTATCGAATATCAAGGCGTCGTCTACGTCCACATTATCATCTACCAAGAAGGTGGAAACGGTTTGTGCCAGGGCTACGTTGCCCATGAGAAAAAAGAGTATACACTTTATCATAACTATTGTTTTTTAGTGGTTAAAACTACTTGCTTGAAACCTCTCTAGGTAGGAAGTGCACTAGAGGCTTCGGCTAATTGTTCAACCAAAGCTATCCATGAAATACTGCAATGAAAAATGAAGTTTATTCAGATTTATAAATTGAAATAAACTCAATGGGTAAAGGAATCTCGGGAGGATTTACCCGAATTGTGTTACCCTTTTTTTGATGTAATAAGAAGGGGTTAGTCCTGTATACTTTTTGAAAGCATTATAAAAAGTAGAACTGGAAGCAAAGCCTGACTTTTCGGCAATATGGTCTATGGTAAGCCGTCGAAACTTAGGGTGCGATTCCAGGTTTTTTAACGTATATGCCAAGCGAAGCTCATTAAGGAAGGTAGCAAAGCTTTTTTCGTAATCTTCGTTTATGACTTTAGAAAGATACGTGGTATTGGTTTCTATATGCTTGGCCATAAGGGATAAGGTCATATCCGGGTTTAGATAAAACTCAGATTCGATCAGTTTTTCTATCGCTCGGTGTATTTTTTCACGTTGTTCGTCATGCATAGAAGATGGCTCGCTCTTTTGGATCATTTTTACTGGGGCATTATCCTTTTGTTTCAGTTCTTTTGCCAATTCCAGATTCTTGAGAAACAATAAATGCCGCTGCTTTTTTTGCTTCAAAAAGAAATAGTAAATCGTGGAAAGCAACAACAGCAACCCAAAAAGGGCTATAAAAACTATAGTTAACTGGGATCGCTGTTCTTTTATAACCAACTCATTCTCTGCATTTTCGAGATTCAGTTTTTCTATTTCCAGCTGCTTTTTATTGGATTCGTACTTTTCGGTAATATCAAAAATCTCTTGGCGGACTTTCAGCTCATCCAACGAGTCCTTAAGAGCTAGATAATGGGTATTGTGAACGAGGGCATTTTTATAATCCTGCAAGCGTTCATAGGTCTTGCTGAGATTTCTATGAACTGTAGTATCAAAAGCAGGTGAGGTAGATTCCAACAAAGCACTTTTGTAATACCGAAGCGCCGAATTGTAGTTCCCCTTACTGAAGTAACCGTTACCAACGGCATTATGCAATAAATCCAACTGGCAATAGGAGTTGTCTTCTATCCCCTTCTTTCCATAATAAACCGCACTATCTCCTTTCTCAAGTTTAGTGTAATACTTGCTTAAGGCTAAATAGTATGTTGGTAGAAAAAGTTCGCTCCTTTCTTTGGTTACGATCGTAATGGCCTTTTTTGTAAAGGCAATGGCATCATAGATTTTATCTTCCTCTTCATACAATTCGGATCGATGGTACAGCATATAACTGTCCATCCCTTTATCTACATTATAGTCCAAAGCATTTTTATAATAGGAATGGGCTATATCATATTCCTTTATTTCCTTATGTAGATTTCCAATGTTTATATAAACCCTGGAAAGCGTTATACTATCCCACTTTCTGAAAACTTCATTTTTGCGAAGGAGTTTTTCGGCGGCTATATTTTCGGCTACACCCCTTAAATAATCTTTTTCGTATTGATGAATATCTCCTAGTAGTACATGGGATCGTATCTTGATGGTATCGTGTAAATCCGTACTTGTTATATTCTCAACTAGTAGACTCTTGGCTTCGTCTATCTTTCGCTGCAAATAGAAGTTTAGGGCATTATTTACTTTGGCATAGCCTAACATCTCATCATTTTTAAGTGCCTTAGCTAAGTCCATGGCCCTTTTTGCGTAATGATTAGAGCTATCAAACTGTTTTTGGGATGCATAACTGGCTACCCAAGCGTAGTAGCGCCGCATCTCCATGTTCTTTTCCATATCCACCCCGTTGAATGACTTTTTATCTTGAGCAGAAATCGATACGCAGTTAAAAAATATGAATAGGGGTACTATGCCCTTAAGGACAATACTGAGGTTCATTTTTAGAAGATACGTCATTAGGGGTGATCTATAATAGTCTATAAAAATAGTGCGGTGTCTGCTTCTGAAGAAAAATTATAAATAAATCGATCCAGAAATTTCTCCAAATTTATAAATCAAGAGCCTATTTTACTTGAAGATTCAGTAAGTGCTTACCCCAATGTGTATTAAAATAGAATTTATCGTTGCATTATAGTGCCTTTACGGCCCAAACCACCGAAATATAGTGCGGGTTGGTAATGGGGTCACCCCCAGTAACGGAAATATGTTTATGACTCCCATCGGTAGATAAGGTAAATGAATGGTTATGGGAACCTGCAGTCCCCGTAAACCTTGAAGTACCAAATGCATTATCGAAAACCGAAAAATTGCTACTCTCTACAGAATTGGCTACCCCACTACTATAATCCAAATAAAAATGATTGTGAGATACGGAATTGGTATTATTAGCTGTATGAGAATGGCTTCCTGTTGTGTTGGTGGTAAAGCCGCCACTGGGAATGGCTGTAGTATAATCGTTGGTGGCCTCAAGAATACCTCCCGTAACTCCATCTGCGTTAATTCCAGATCCCCGCATGTGAAGTCCTCTATAATCTGGAAGGTTAATCATGGCTCCAGAAACCCAGCTTGGATAAATTGAAGCTAAGCTTGGGTAATTGCTAACCAAAACAGCAGAACCATCAAGTACCAACCACCCAGAGGGAACCGAAGAGGTTTCGAAAGAAGTAATCATACCTACATCTTCACTTTCGTTTGTTTCTAAACATACCCATACAGTCCCGTTATAATAGCAAAAATTGTTTAGGGTCGTATCATAGATCAATAATCCCGTAGCTGGGGATGTGATGGCATTTCGCATTGCTGTATCCATTCTAGGAACAATTAATCCTTTATCCGAGGAAACAATATCCAAGGCTGCCGATGAACTGGGATTATCGGTTCCAATCCCAACTTGGGAAAAAGAAACCTTACTTATAAAGAACAATAAACACAAAAGAAGGAACCTCATAGTTTTTTACATAAATTATTTTGCTTTTACCACCCATTGTACAGAAATATTGTGAGGGCGGGTTTCCGAATCACTGGATGCATCAATTGTATGCGAATGTCCAGAAACGGTACTGATATTAGTAATCGTGTGATCATGACTCCCAGCTGCATTTGTAAAACGTGTTGTATTAATGTTCCTTGCAGGGAAAGCCCCTCCTCCAGAAGGCGCATGATAGGGAACACTTCCTAGATCAAAATAAAAATGGGAATGACTACCACTGGTATTGGCAACACCTGCATGGGTATGTTCCCCATTTGTACTACTTGGTGTGAAATTGGTGTTTTGAGGCAAGGCTGTTGCATCCATAACATATACTCCTGGACTAGAAGGGGTAGCCGTTGTAAAGACTGTACTCGAATTGTTTCCAGCGCCAGCCAAAAAAAGCCCTCTATAATCGGGTAGGTTTATATTTCCACCCGATACCCAAGCTGGGTATACGGCAGCCAATTCTGGATAATTAGCAACCAAAACCGTTGTTCCGTCCAACAGCAACCACTCTGGAGAAAGTGTTGTGTTTTCAAAAGCCGCTATATAACCAACGTCCGAAGAAGACTGTGCTCCCAATGGCTTCCAAACAGATCCGTCATAAAAATAAAAACTCCCAAAATCTGTATCATAAACCAATAAACCCTGTGCTGGGGAAACAATGGCAACCCTATCGGTAGTATTCATTCTAGGGATTAACAACCCAGAATTGGAGGAGTTTATTTCTAATGCTGCAGAAGTATCGGGAGTTGTGGTCCCAATTCCTACCTGTGCGGTAAGTGTAAAACCAAAACCAAGGATAACTACAATACATATTATTACTTCTTTCTTTTTCATTGTTTTCAGTATTATTTCACTTTCACTGCCCAAACCAATGATACATTCTGTGGGCTTGTTTCACTATCCCCACCGCCCGTAAAAGTATGGGTATGATCTCCAGAAGCTGTAATACTTACCGTGTGAGAGTGAGAAGCCGAACCCGTAAAACGACCTGCAGCCGATGTAGAAGCCACTGGATTGTTCCCACCTGCGGCTGCACTGGTTCCTATAGCAGCACTATCGACATAGGAATGACTATGATTTCCGGAAGTAGAAGTGGTAGCATCCGAATGTGAATGGTCTCCTGCTGTATCGGTGCTAAAAGGATTGTTGGGAATAGCCGTTCCGTTGTTTTGTTTAGTACCAGGTGAGAGGCCAGAAATACCATTTCCATTAGTTCCGGAACCACGTAAAAAATATCCCCTATAGTCTGGCAATGTAATAGTGGTCCCATCACTCCAGTAAGGATATACAGAAACTATTTCGGGATAACTGGCATCTGGAAGTGTGCTACCATCCAAAGCCATCCAACCACTAGGCAGTAGGTTTGTTGCAAACGCAGCTATAACACCTATTTTTTCAGTACTTGAAGAACTCAACTCTATCCAAATGGTTCCATTATGATACCAAAAACTAATTGTATCTGTATCAAAAACCAACAAGGCGTTTATTGACGATAATGGACTTGCAGAAGCACTTATGCTATTCCTTTCTGAAGTAGTGACCTTTGGAATTAAAAGTCCCTGAGAGGTACTTTCTATTTGTAACATTGCAGAAGGATCTACACTAACTGTACCTATACCAACCTGTGAAAAAGAACTGTAAGACAACAAAAAGATAAAAGACGTTATCCCAATTTTTTGAAAAATACATTTCATGCCAAAAGCGAAATTGGATTATTGGTTATGTTCAATTACTGGGGAAAAGTCGAACCAAAACAAATACTGCATAACTAACATAACTGGATATTTAGTTTTACGTTTCTATTTTGATTTAGTGTAAAATTATCTGACCCAAAAAGAACAATACATACCAACCTAGTATGTTTAAAAAACTTCGTCTTACAGTTGGGAAATTATATCTTGTTTTGAAGGTTTTTTTAGGAAACCATTATCGGATTTAACATAATCGCTCCCTTTTTTAAGTACTTTAGGATTGTTCAACTAAAAAATACGACTATGAAAAAAGGACTACTTTTTTATGCATTACTAGCCGCTTCCGTAAGCATGATAGCCCAAACACCTTGTGAAGGCGGAATGGCAGATGGCTTCCCTTGTAATGAATATGGTTTGCAATCCAATGTTATACTAGCATTTTTTGGAGCCTCTTCGGGAAATGATTCTTGGGGCTGGACCGATCCGCAGGATGGAAAAGAATACGCCATCATGGGGCTAAATAATGGTACTGGGTTTGTCGATGTTTCCGATCCTATCAATCCAGTGTATCTGGGTAAATTGGACACCCAAACTTCCAGTAGCGAATGGCGCGACATTAAAACATTAGGAAACTACGCCTTAATAGGGAGTGAAGCCCCTGGTCATGGGATCCAGATTTTCGACTTGACCCAATTACGAAATGTTACCAATCCTCCTGTTACATTCACGGCAGATGCCCACTACAATGGTTTTGGTAATTCCCATAACATCGTAGTGAACGAAGATTCTGGTTTTGCCTATGGTGTTGGCACCAATAGTTTTGGCGGTGGACCCCATTTTGTGGATATGACAGATCCCCTAAACCCTCAAGCTGCTGGCGGCTGGGCTGGAGATGGGTATACACACGACGCACAAGTAGTTACCTACAATGGTCCAGATAGCGATTACACAGGGAGGGAAATCTTTGTAGGCAGCAACGAAGATGAAGTTGTTATTGTAGATGTAACCGACAAGTCCAACCCGGAAAACATTGCTTCCATTAGTTATAACAATTTTGGATATACCCATCAAGGATGGTTTACCGAAGATCAAACCTACTTCATCACAACAGACGAATTGGATGAGGTTTTCTTTGGATTCAATATGCGCCTTATCGTGTTCGACTTTACCGATCTGGACAATCCTTCCTTGCACATGGAGTACTTAGGCCCTACCACTGCTTCGGACCACAACGTATTTGTGAAAGGAGACAAAGTCTATGCTTCTGCCTATCGAGGAGGAATGCGAGTAATCGATATTTCGGATATCGACAACAATGTAATGACAGAGGTTGGATTTTTCGACACTTGGCCAGCCGACGATAACGCAAGTGCTAGTGTAGGCGATCCCGGTGCCTGGGGTGTCTATCCGTTCTTCGAAAGCGGTAACATAGTTGTGAGCAACTATTCCGATGCTGGGGGATTGTTCCTAGCAGCACACAATGATTTATTAGGGGTCAACGATGTTGAAAACAACACTTTTTCGGTTTCCCCAAACCCAGTAAAAGATAGATTACAAATTCAATCTACCAATACCCCTATTACCCAAATAGCGGTTTACGATTTAAACGGTAGGTTATTACTGGAAGAAAACGCAAACTCTGTTAATTCGCATACCATTTCATTGGATCGTCTGGCGAGCGGTGTTTATATCGCAGTTATCAATGATATACAAAGCATAAAAATTGCCAAGGAATAAGAAATCACTTAGACCTAGCTGCGACAAAGCCTCTCCTTGGAGAGGTTTTGTTTTTTTAGAAGGAATAGGAATATTCCAGTCCGCCACCAAAATTGGCATCGATGGTATCTCCATGATCCAAACCACTAAACAAACGGAAGCTTCCATAACTATCTGTGGTATATGTAACTGATAAGAAATGGCTCGTTATATTCAGTTTGGAAGCAAAAGGATTGTTATAGGTTCCTAAGTGTTGGGCAAACGAAGTCTTAAAAATCCAATCGATTTTTTTGAAAGTGCCTCCAAAACCAAAATGGTGCACCTTGGCCCTGTTGCTTACAATAGGTGAATTCTCACTGTTGATTTCCCTCGTTGGGTCTATTAAAATAAACGGAAGTCCTATTACATAACCATCATAGGTCCAACCGCTTCTGTAGACACTATTGCTAAAATAGTTGTCGGCACCTGCCAATTGACTTCCTGCCCCTTGATCATCGGTAGAAACATATTCGTAAAGGATCCCAGAAAATATTTTTTGATCCGAAGGTGTGAAATGGATTCCCCAAACACCATCGGGAAAATTCTTCAGTGCTGTACCAGAGCCATCTTCGAAAGGATGCTCATGGTAGGCAGAAAAATCCCCAACAGAAGTACGGAAACTATAATCCAACAAATAACTCCCCAAATGGTTCCCCACAGCATTCTGTATTTCACCATCCTGTCCAATCTCTGAAGTTTCCTTTGCAAAAAACACATCCACAAATGTATCGAAGCCATTGGGTAGTTCCCCAAAGTCGGGAGAGGTTCCCCCCCATTGTGCATAATGTTGTATCTGCGCCTTTATAGCATGGTTTTCATTAAACTTGATATTGAACCCCAAACGTTTATAATGCATCAAAACATCATCTACATAACGGGTATCGTTTAACCAGTAATGCCCGATTCCCCAGTCGATCCCAATCGCATCGGAAATTCGTAAGGGTTTAGAAGCTTCCAGCAGTACGCCAGGTAAAGGACGTGCATTTTGGGAGAAAAGAATGTTTTTGTTGGTCGTAGAGAGCCCTCCTAATACTGTCTCCCCTTTTTTGGCACCGGCAACAGCACGCAACCAATTGTTTGTAAATTGTGCGTATACATCCCTTCGTTGGAACTCGTCGGTTACTTCATTTCTGTAAAAAAAGGCGGCTCCCGCTTCTATACTGGAGTTTTCAGTTAAATCGTACGAAGCCTTAACAGAACCAAAACCTGAAAAGGTAGTTTCGGCTCCCCATTGGGTGCTGTTATTGCTAACCATCCAAAAGGGCAGGGTATCTTCGGTAGAAAACAAACCAGAAGCAGAGACGGTTCCCTCCCACTGTACAGATTGTGAGAAAGCGGAAACTGTGAGCAGAAAAAAGCAAATAAAACGCATCATGATAAATTGGGGATTATGCATAAAGGGCTATCTGAAAAAACGCCTCAGAAACCCACGCTGTTCGTCACTATAGGCATAACCGTATTTGTTTCCATATCCAAAGTTAACCATGGAAACATTGTTGAGTACCGTTGCTACATTTACCAATCGTCCATCTTCGGTAGCATCTTTCGGGAAGCCAAGCAGTTTACGTTCGGTGTAGTTGGCACGAACCACATATAGGGTTACGTCGGCCAACTTATTGATTAAGATCGTATCGGTAACCAACATGGAAGGTGCAGTATCCACAACCACATAATCGTACAGTCCCCTAGCCTCTTCAAAAAATTCGTTGGTTCGCGATTCCATCAATAACTCTGCAGGGTTGGGTGGTATTACCCCCGAAAGTACAATGCAAAGGTTTTCGTTGTAACTACTCTTAGCGGCTAGATCCTTTACAGTTAAACTAGGGTCTATAATATATTCGGTGAGTCCTTTTCTGGATTGTGAATCCTTAGGAAGGTATCGTTGTAATTGGGGGTTTCTAATGTCCGCTCCAATCAAAGCGACTTTCTTACCGGTCAAAGCAAGGGTAAGAGCCAAATTAAAAGCCACAAATGTTTTTCCTTCCCCTTTTATGGTAGAAGTCACAAAAACGGTATTGGCTTTTTTGTTGTTGTTCAGTTTGTTAATGAACAGGTACTGCAGGTTGGTTCGCAAAATACGGAACGACTCCGCCAAAATACTTCGATCGTTTACCTGGATCAACTGCTCGTCCCCTTTGCTTAGTTTAGGGATTTCACCAATAAGGCTAATATCGGGCAGTATCATTTCCACATCCCTCCTATTGGCAACTTTGTTATTTAACAGGGAACGTGTGTAAATAATAGAAAAAGGCAATAACAACCCTGCCAATGCAGCACCTAAGTATATCAAGGACTTATTGGGGGAAACAGGAACATTGCTGCTAAAAGCCTTGTCCACGACCTTAGCCTTGGGAGCCGTAACTGCCAAGGAAATGTTGGCTTTTTCACGCTGTTGAAGTAAAAACAGGTATAATTGTTCCTTTATACTCTGTTGACGCTCTATTCCCCTGTAAATTTTCTCAGTGGTTGGAACCTGCGACAATCGGGAATTGATCGACGCTTCCTTAAAGTTAAGGTCACGCAAAGAAATTTTCAATCCACTGGTTGTATTCTTGAGACTTCCCAATATTCCGCTCCTAATATCCTCTATCTGGTTGTTAAGATTAATTACCACGGGGTTTTTGGAAGTAGAGGTCTTTAGGAGTTCATTTCTACGAAGGATGAGTTCGTTGTAATTATCCACCGATCGGGAAACTTCCTCGCCGCTTAAACCTATATTGGCAGGCAATAGATCGTTACTGGACGAATTTTCCATATAATCGATCATGGTATTGGCCAATTCTAACTGAGTGGTTACATCGAACCTTCTCTTTTCGAACTCACTAGCATTTTGAAGGATAAGCTGGGCTTCGGCTTCGATATCGGTAAGGCGGTTTTCGCTCTTAAACTGTTCCTTGTTGGTTTCTACCGAATCCAACTCACGGGTAATGATCTCCAAACGGGAATCGATAAAGTCAGATGTCTTTTTAGCCACCTGCCCACGGTCATTGATCGCATCTTTGTTGTACTGAAAAACAAGTTCGTCTATAAAATCCTCAGCTTGAGCACGGACTGGCGACCGTAAGCTTAGGATCACTACATTACTGTTCTTTATTTCGTTTACAACCTTTATTTTTTTCTGATAAGCAGAGGCCACCAAATCGATATCGCGATAGGTAACCGAAATGGTTTTGTTTATATAATGGTCGAAAACGGCAGGGTGATCAAAAATGGGTAGTACGGTAATGCCTCCAAAGGGTAGCTCTACCCGTTCCCCAAAATCGTTGGTTTGGTTTATGCTTTTGTTATCGGCCCAAACCTCGTAGGTAGTTTCGGAAAGGATTTTAAAGTTAAGCTTGGGGATTCGAGAGGTCACCACACTGTCATTAAACGATAAATAACGGATCTCGAAGGGTTTGTATTCGTATAGGTTGGTGTTTTTAAAAGTACCGATACTCTCATAAACTACATTTAGGTCCAAGGTCTTAACTGCTTCCTTTATAATTCGTTTGGATCGGAATACCGCCAATTCGTTTTCTATTTTATTATCCCCAAAACGGTTCAGGAAACTACCCAACTCCGAAAATGCAGCCAATTCGCCCGAATTACTCGCAGAGCGATCGTCTTTAATAATCACGGTTGCGGTACTCATATAATAGGTTGTGGTATACCGTAAGTAAACCATGGTGGCAGCAACAGCCACAATAACACCCAAAACAAAAAGATACCAATAGCGGATATACCGATCGATTACTTCCCTTAACGAAGGTTCATTTTGATGTTGGTTTTGGGAAAAATTACTCATGCTATTAAATTATCGGGTAATGAGTATGACACTGGTTAAAACTACAGTAAACAGGGATAACAATGCGGGTACATCGGGTATAAACCCAGATTTTTTAACTCCCTTCAAGGAGGGTTCTACATACACCACATCGTTTTGCTTCAAATAATAAAAAGGGCTGGAAAAGAAGTCTGTTTTGGTAAGGTCTATCCTTGTAACCTCTTGTTTTCCGTCTTTTTGACGGATTACCATAACGTTTTCGCGCTTTCCGTCTTCAGATAAGTCGCCAGCCAATCCAATGGCTTGGGGCAAGGTAACCTGCTCGTCGGATATGCTGTACACCCCTGGATTGTTTACCTCTCCCAGGACCGTTACTTTAAAGTTCATGATCCTAACATCCACCACCACATCGGTAATGAATTCGGAGAGTTGGGACTTAAGTTCGTTCTTTAGTCCTTCCCGTGTTTTTCCACTTGCTTTTATATTGCCTAAAACTGGGAAGTTTATGTTCCCTTCAGAATTTACTAAATAGCCCTGTAGTGTTGGGTTCGAGTTACCAATATTTCCCTCTAAGCCCGTTTTTCGCCTAAACGGTTCCAAGGCCTCCCTACTCAAGGAGGATATGGAGATGTGAAGGACATCGTTGTTTTCTATAATGGGTTCGAAACTAAGGGAACCGTCTTGATTGGTAAGTCCTTGCATGTCCTGGAAATAAACAATCTCCTTTTTGGTGGCGCAGGAAACTAGCAATAAAAAGGAAAAGGCAAGAAGTAAAGGGTATCTCATAGACGCATATAATTATGCAAATATAACTTTTTAATGCAATGATATAATTTATGTGGTACCCACTTCGGTATTAATGTGGGATTCTTCGTCCAATTCGGCAAATTCGGAGTTCTCACTTTTAAATTCGGGAACCAAATCCTTCAGCAATTTCACCACTTTTTTATCCTTATGTCGGGTAGCCGTCTTAATAATATCCTTAACCTGTTTTTTGATGGAAACAAACTCTCCAGCGGGTACTTTGGACACCATAATCTTAGGATGGTGCGTGGGCAAGGTCATGGAACTATCGTTCAACAATTCTTCGTACAACTTTTCTCCAGGGCGGAGCCCTACGATTTGGATATCGATATCCTCATAAGGTTCCAATCCCGAAAGTCGGATCATACGTTCGGCCAAATCCAGAATCTTAACGGGTTTTCCCATATCGAAGACATAGATCTCCCCTCCTTTCCCCATAGTACCCGCTTGAAGTACTAGGTGACAGGCTTCTGGAATGGTCATGAAATAGCGGATAATGTCTTTGTGGGTTACCGTAACGGGGCCTCCCTGCATGATTTGTTTTCTGAAATGCGGGATCACCGAACCACTGGATCCCAAAACATTTCCAAATCGGGTGGTAATAAAGCGGGTATACACCCCTTTTTCGTTCTGAAGCGATTGTACATACATCTCGGCAGCCCGTTTGGACGCTCCCATGACATTGGTAGGGTTTACAGCCTTATCGGTAGAGACCATGACGAACTTCTCTATATCGTAATTAATGGATAGGATGGAAACATTTACGGTTCCCAAAATATTTACGTAGATCGCCTCGTGAGGGTTACGCTCAATTAAAGGAACATGTTTATAGGCGGCAGCATGGTAAATAATATCGAAATCGTATTTCTTGAACATGAGCTCCATACGGTACATATTGCTTATGTCCGCCAATTCGGTAATAAAATTGAGGTTGGGATGGTTCTGCAAAAGGAAAAGTTCCAACTCGTGCAACGCCGACTCTGCCTGATCCAGGATAACGATCAACTCTGGGTGGAATTTGGCCAACTGCCTTACGATTTCGCTTCCTATGGAACCAGCTCCCCCGGTAACAAGGACTGTTTTCCCAAGGATATCTTTCTTTATGACCTTATCGTCTATTACAATAGGTTCCCGTTCCAGAAGATCCTCTATCTGGATGGGTTTTATCTGGTTCCTGATATCGGCTTTGGTGTTCCAGGTTTCCATGGAAGGTACATTGAAAACTTCGATGTTCTCTGAAATACATTCTTCTACGATCTGGTTTTTCAGTTTACCTGAAAGCGATTCGTGTACGATAAGTACTCCTTCTATGTTGAGATCCAACAGGGTCTTGGTCAAGGCACCCTTCACTGGGATTACGGGTTTTCCTGCAATTTTATATTTCTTGGATTCGAAGTTTCTGGTAACAAAGCCTATCAGATCAAACGGTAGGTTGGATTCGTTGGTAATAGCATTCCCCAAAGAGATGGTTTGATCATCCACACCAATAATAACCACTCTTTTTTTATGGCTTCCTTTGGCGGCCTTCTTCAAAAACTGATAGCTTTCTTTTACAATTAAACGGAAAAGCAAGATCGATGCAAAAGAAAGCAACATATACATGAACAGAAAGGTGGTTAAAAACACCTTCTGATCGGTGATTAATTCGTAAGCCGTGTTAAAAACAAATATGGTACCAGCTGTAAAAAGGCTGGAAAAGGCAAGTTTCTTAATATCGGTAAACGTGGAGTGCCTTATGATACCGGCATAGGTTCTAAAAGCAAAAAAGAAAACAATGTTTACAGCAATGATAACCACAAATTGCCATGGTACCGAAATGACTTTATGAAAACGAATGGGGGTTTCCTTAAGGATAAGGAAAACCATTGTTAATGAAAAAAGAAGCAAAAAGGTATCTATGATAAAGACTGTCCATCTGGGAAGGTATCTCTGGTCCAAGAGTTTCAGTCTGTTATCTCCATCGTACAGTTGGCTTAACAAAAAAGCACTTTTTTTCACATGATTAAGATTATAGGCACACAAATATAGCCATAATCTAGACTAGTTGCTCGATAACAATGTTAATCCTTTGTTTCTCTTCTGTAGTTAAATTGGAACCTGAAGGCAAACACAGGCCTCTTTTAAATAGGTCTTCGGAAACGGAAGTGCCATAAAATGGGCTTCCTTTAAAGACAGGTTGCATATGCATAGGCTTCCATAAGGGTCTGGACTCTATATTATCTGCTTCTAACGCCAAACGTAGGGCTTCTGCCGTAAAAGGGGCTGTTTCATCTACCACAATGCAACTAAGCCAATGGTTAGACGCTATTTCGGGCGTATATTCGGTAAAAACAGTAACTCCAGATACTCCCTTGAATAGATTGGTATAAAAGGCATGATTGGCTTGTCTCAACTTCACATGACCGTTTAAGGCCTCCATTTGTCCCCTACCAATCCCAGCACAGATATTACTCATCCTGTAGTTATAGCCTATTTCACTATGTTCATAATGAGGTGCTGCATCCCTTGCTTGGGTTGCCAGGAAAACTGTTTTCTCCTTTACTTTTGGATCTTTTGTAACCAAAGCTCCTCCACCCGATGTGGTGATGATTTTATTACCATTGAAGGAGAGAATGGATATATCCCCAAAAATCCCGCAGGGTTTCCCCTTGTAATAACTTCCCAATGCTTCTGCACTGTCTTCAATGAGAGGGATATCGTATTTTTTTGAAATTGCCACTATTTCGTCCACCTTAAAGGGCATACCATATAAATGGACTGCTATAATGGCCTTGGGCATTTTTCCTTTACTTATTCGGTCCTTTATGGCTTGTTCCAAAGCTACGGGGCACATATTCCAGGTATCGCTTTCGCTATCGACAAAAACTGGCACAGCGCCTTGATACACAATAGGATTCGCCGAAGCACTGAAAGTCATGCTCTGACAGATGACCTCATCTCCGCTTTCGATCCCCAATAAGATCAATGCCAAGTGTATGGCAGCTGTACCCGAGCTTAAAGCTGCAACGTGATTCCCTTCCCCCAGATAATCCTCCAATGCAGCTTCGAAACCAGCCACATTAGGGCCTAAAGGAGCAATCCAGTTGGTCTCGAATGCTTCGTTTACGTACTTTATCTCGGTCCCGCCCATGTGGGGAGAAGAAAGGTATATTCTATTTGGTTTGTTCATTGTATTCTTCAATCTTTTATCAGCCCCGATACTTCGGGAAAAAATCCGACTCTGTATTCTTTGCATGGGTTGCGTTCAGTTCTTCATACGCGGCTTCATTACAAACATACTGCCAGATACTAAATTGATCGTTCCTATTGGAAAAACCGGATTTGAATCGGAAAAGGGAATCGGTATCGCTACCGCCTACACCGCCCCCCAAATGTAAATAATGTTTTTTAGCTTCGGCCCCTAACATTCGGGCTTCGTCTATAAGCAGCTTCATAGGCGTATCCTTGGCGTATTCCCCACGGGTCCCCGCCAAATGGTATTGAACCACGTTGTTTGTAAAGGTAAATATGGCTCCTGCCGTGATTTCATCCCCTTGCATGGCCAACAAGAGTTTGGCATCCCATTCGGTTGAGGAAAGTAGCGCCTTAAAGTATTCCAGATTGAAGAAATAGTTTTCGGTGGCATTGACCCGCTTCATGGTTTCCTGATAGATGTCCACAAAGGTTTCTATATCGGATTCAGACACTGCAAGCCTTACGGAATAACCTTTTTTCTTCCGCAGTTGATTAATCTCGGACTTATTGGATTTCCTGTATTGCCTACGTTGGTCTTCCAGAGAGAGGCGTAAATCTATGGTCACGGTTTTGTTTATAGGTTTTACGATTCCAAAATTCTCGAAAATCGTACCACTATCGAACAAAGGATGCAATCTGGAAAAGGCCGTAACGATTTGTTTGGATTCGAAAAAACGTTTCAATTCTTCTTGAAAGGCCTGAACTACCTCTTCAAATATATGATCCATAGGGACACTGCTTACAGGCCCTGCATAGCCATAGGCAGAGGTAACATCTTTATAGGAAGTTCCCTCAATATCCCTAATGATAAAAGGCATTGCTATAAAATCGTCCTGAACTTCCACCAAAAACAACACAGGGCGTTGTCCCTTGATCAACTCTATGGTATGATAAAAAGGGGTATGGTAGAAATCGTAGTTTTCGCTTTTTTGTAAAACATCCAACCATTTCGGGTCTTGAGGTTCGATAATGGAGACTTTATGCATTGAAAAAGTCTTTTAGGGTCTCACAAACAAATATCATATCATTAGGGGTATAGCGATAGTCGGTATGCAAAAATAAGGTGGTTTTTTCAAGATTCAAATCCAAATCCCGCTGTTGTTCGGGCCATAAAATGGCTGGGTATATTTTTCTGTTTATTAAATGGGTTCGCAAGGCATCCCTGGTTTCAGAAGTATCACAAACAAGGAACAATCCAAATCCTTCGCCTTCCTTTTCATCCAAGTTTACGTTAATAGAAACTCCAGTCAAAATAGAAAGCGCCTTAGCTAGGTTTTCTTTTTTAGCAGCGATGATTTCCTTTACATCCAACGAAAAGAGGATTTCCTTTACCCAGTCGGGCAATCCAATATCTTGTATGGAATTTCCAAATGCAGCCTCTGCGGTTATAAAAAGGGTTCGGAATGCTTCTTTTTCGCCAGTGCCTTCGGTGAGATACTGCCGTTTTAATTGCATGGCCCTCCATTTGGTTTCGGCAATGGAATTTCCGTCTGTGCCACTTTCCGAAAAAGGGATATCCAGTCCTTTTGGGGAAAAGCAAAATCCACCGACAGGTACAGGCAATTCCTTACGCAATGAGCCGAAGCAGTAGTCAGCTGTACTTACCTCCAAAGAAAGCAAGGAATGAGAAACGTCTTCTAGAATCTTTATATGATGGAATTGAGGAAGCAACGCCCTTTTCAACCCAAAAAACAGAACATCCACAAAGACGGTTCCTTCGGAATCATCGAAGTTTTCCTTAGGCAACGGGGTGTCTTCTAAAGGATTATAGGGATAATATTTACAAGCTATGGAAAGTTCCTGAATGGCTTCTACGACTTCATGGCAGTAAAAACTTGGGAAATATATTTTTTTCCATCCTTTTTTTGCGATTCCTTCCCTAACCAACCCATATAAGGCAGCCCTTCCTGAAATAAAAAAAGAAAATGACAGGTTTTTGAACACAGAAACATCAGGGTTCTTCAGCAGAAATCGGGCATCGGTACATTCGTGAAAATCGGACCCAAATTCTTTATGCTTCATCGTTCCAGTAGTTGTTGGAGGCGATAAAATCAAAATAGTCTTGGGCGGTAATCCCAATAATTACTTGATCCCATCTAGCATTCTTTCGGAAATAGTAGTCCTTTTTGCGCCCTTCTTCTTTCCAGCCGCATTTTTTAAGATATAGATTCAAAGAAGCTTCGTTATAAGCGATGATGGTCGTGTCCAAGCGCTCCAACCTCAATTCTTCAAAAGCATATCGCTCTACAGCCATCACCGTATCCACTGCATATCCTTTTCCACGCTGTGCGGTATTGCCTATAATGATGCCGTGGAAGGCATTGCCGTCTTTCCAGTTAATTTCGACTAAGTTGGCCATACCTATAAGCTCCCCTTCTTCATTATCAACAGAAAAACGCTGATTGTTGCTCGAAAGACTAAGGGACTGAAACCATTTTTTCTGATCCTGCATGCTGGAAGGAAAATGCCATCCGCCCAGCATATAATTTATGGATGGATCGTTGGACCATTGGTGCAACAGTTCCAAGTCTTTTTCTTCGATGGCTCGTAAGGTTACTTTGTTTCCTTTAATGTTCATGGTCTTTTTGCTTAAAGTGATTGGGGGTTAAATCCCTGCTTAATCCAATATCGTCTACTTCATCCACGGTTTGACCCAAAATTACGGTTTCTGATTTAAAAAAAACAGACTTTACTGTCAACGCCAGGATTTTTAGATCCAATCCTAAAGAAAGGTTGTCCACGTAATAGACATCATTCTTAAGACGCTCACTGAATTTCATGGCATTACGGCCACGCACTTGGGCAAGCCCGGTAATACCGGGTTTTACCAAATGCCTCCGCTTTTGGGTTTCGGTATAACGGGGTAAGTATTCGGGTAGTAGGGGTCGTGGTCCAATTAGGCTCATATCCCCTTTTATGATATTGATAAGCTGTGGGATTTCATCCAAAGAGGTTTTTCGTACTATTTTTCCAACCAAGGTAAGGCGATCGGCATCGGGAAGCAGGTTTCCTTCATCGTCTTTCTTATCGTTCATGGTTTTAAACTTCACAATCTTGAACAGGCGTTCGTTCTTCCCTGGACGTACCTGAAAAAAGAAAGGGGAACCGTTGTTGTTTATAAAGAGTAATATCGTGACGATAAGAAACAAGGGAAAAAGGACTATGAATGCCACCAAGGCAGTCAAAAAATCCATGATGTTTTTAAACCCTTTATACATTCGCCTCTAACTTTTTGTATTCCTCTAACAAAGCATTCCAAACATATTGCCTTTGGTAACGATCCACGATCATTTTTCTGGCATTGGCTTGAAGTTTTTTGGTAAGATCTGGATTTTCTATAAATCGCAGCATGGATTCCTGTAATTCTTCAGTGCTTTTGGGTTGTACCCACACACCATTCTCGCCATTTATTACAATCTCATTACAACCATTAATATTAGTGACGATACTGGGTAAGCCCATAGCACCCGCCTGCATCACCACATTGGGGAAGCCTTCCCGATAACTCGGGAATACCAAAGCATTACTTATGGCAAAATAGGGACGGACATCGTTTTGATAGCCGACGGCAAGGATGGCTCTATTAGTGTCAATTTCAGTAAGGGTGTTTTTAAGAAGTGGGTCCAACTCCCTTTCCTCGGGTCCTACCAATAGGAGTTTGGTTTGGGGGTGCCGTTTATGTATCTCGCTAAAAGCAGCTACCATTTCGTTGATTCCCTTGTCCCCTACCAATCGGCCCACAAAGACGAAGACGAAATCATTAGCTGTTAGGGAGAGTTGTTCCAGTAAATCCGTTTTGGCAGATTCCGATATGGTCTGTGGATCGAAATAATCGACGTCGATCCCATTAGAGCTACCGTTGGCGATCACTTTTATTTTGGAGGGTTTGGCAAACTTTTCCTTGATGATGATCTTTTCCAACTCGTGGGAATTAGGATATACATGGGTAGCAAACCGATAGGTCATTTTTTCTACCCAATTAAGGACCCTTCGTTTATTACCTCTAGCCTCTAGCAATGGCATTCCCGCCACGGTATGTAATCTAAGGGGAACCCTTGCCATATAAGCGGCTGCCATACCCACAATACCCGCTTTTGGGGTATGGGAATGTACTATGAGGGGTTTTTCCTTTTTTAGGATACGATACAACGCAAAAAGTGCTTTTAGGTCTTTTAGGGGTGAAATTACCCGGGTCATCGTCAAGGGAATCACTCTAATACCTTCATCGTTTGCCACATCGTCCAATTCGGTTCCTGGGGAAGAGACCCCCACTACTTCGTAATGATCGCTCATAAACCGATGCTGGCCTTTAAGCAAGATTTTAAGGGAAACCGGAACGGTTGTAATTCGTATGAGTTTGGCTTTCGTCATAATACTACCCGATGACATCTTTATACACCTTCATGTGTTTTTCTATATAGGTTTCTATACTGTATACTTGGGCACGTTCGCCACAAGCTTTTACGATTTGTTGGTAATGATTCTCATCATTCAATAGTTTTTGAATGCCTTCGCTTAGAGCTTCGGTGTCCCCAATGGGAAACAAAATCCCAGCGTCTTTAACTACAGGCGCCAGTCCCGGTGCATCTGAAGCCACCAAAGGCCTTCCAGAAGACAAGCCTTCTATGCTGGAAAGGGATAGTCCTTCGTAATGGGAGGATAATACGACCACATCGGCCATCTTCAGTAATTGAGGGATATCCATCCGAACCCCCAGAAATTGTACCCTGTCCTGTAAGTTCAATTCTTCAACCAATGCTTCGCATGCTTCCTGGGTAGGGCCTTTTCCTACCAAAAGCAATTTAATATCGTGAGGAAGTTTAGCTAAAGCCTTTATTAAGGTAATTTGATCTTTTTGAGGGGTAAAACTTGAAACCTGAAGCAATACCCTATCTTCTGCCCGAAGGCCAAAGTCTTCCTTTTTGGCAGGTTCCACATTTTGTATGGCATCGATATCGATCCCGTTGGGAATCAAACTGAATACGTCGCCCTTTCTTCCCAAATGCTCTTTAAGATTGTTGTCCACTTCTTCCGCTATGGTAATGATTCGGGCATATCGTTTATATACAAAGCGATCTAACCATTTAAATATAAGCTTCTCCCTTCTTCTATTGGAAGTGTTGTGTTCGGTATATACCAAAAGGGTCCTGCTAAAGGAAAGCGATTTGGCAAACGCCGTCCAATACAAACTGGGGAATAGATGTACATGTACCAAATCATAGCGCTTTAAAAAAGAAACAATTTTGAAAATATGTGTAGGCTTGTATACACTCCCATTCCCCAATGAATAGATGTTGCCAGTGGTAAGTTGCTTCAACTTTTCAAGAAAAGGGTATTCGGTTCCATTAAGCAACAACAGATCCATTTCCACCCCCTTTTCCCTGAATTTGGGAATGGCATCCAAGAGTAGCTTTTCTGCTCCTCCCGTCCCTAAACTATTAATTACCTGCAGGACTCTCATGATTATTTTGTGTTAGGGATAAGGAGTTTCTATAGAGTACCCATAGGGCGAATATTAAAAACAAGGGATAGAACATGTTTTTTTGCCGTAGCATAATCCCCAAATTTCCAAGGATCAACGAAAAGGTCATGGCCCCTATTAGGAAATAAATAATCATTCCCTTTACTATATAGTTGGATTTTCGGAACCCCATCAAGGGTCTGTTCCTAATTACTTTCCAAGTCAATATGAGCAAGACCAGGTTTTCAAAAGAAGCCAAAACAGCTAGGATTCCATTAATGTCGAAAAACAACGGGCGGTACAGGAACGTAAATACTTTCAATGGGTAAGGATAGGAAGAGATATCGACCCCGGAACCTGTATCGGCCCTATTTAAATTGGAAGATTTCTTGGTGGCATATTTATCAATCACTTCGGTTTCAAAACTTTCCAACTTCACAAAGTCCATCACATAATTAAAAATAGAAGCGAAGGAAACAATCAAGACCAAAAATATCAGTATTTTTTGATAGGCCTTTAATTGCCCATCCAGTGTATAACCAATTCCAAAAGCAATTAAAAGGAACAGGGTAATATGGGGACGAATGGCCAAGGAAATACTGATTGCAAATACAAGAACAACAATCCTTGTCTTTAAGGATTGCAGCGCATAAACAAACATAGCAACACTAAAAAAGAGCAACGTGTCTTTCCCTATTCCCGATGACCAAAAATGAAGGTTGGGTAAAAACCAAATCCAAGGAAAAATGGGAATCCTGAGTATTCTAAACTGGGTAAGTTCCCTAACATCCGGGAAGATTCTTTTCATCACCAGATAGAAGTAGATAAACCCTAGGTATCCAAGGGTAGCGTATAGTATATTCCCTGTTAAAAAGGAAAGCTCCAACACTTTGGAAGGGAAATAGTTAATAAGGTAAATAATACCGGAAACAGACCCCCTATTAATGGTATCGAAAATATCCTCAAGTGGGTAATCTTTGGGAAAACTCCAGTATAGGTTCGCATCTCCACCAAAATTGGCTACCATAAAACTGAAGGTAATAGCCACCACAAAGTGAAAAAAGAACAATTTTTTTAGGACAGATTTATCATACCTATCCAACGCCTTAAAAAAGCTGGGTAGGTTAAAAGCCAACACAAGTGTGATAAAGCTAATGCATATGTCCAATAACGACATTATATCCTAGATTCTTTATTAAATATTTCCTGTGCCTTATGCCGAAGGGGTTCGCTCAACTCCATATCGGGTTTCTTAGCCGAACTCACCTTCCTAAAAATCCACTGTTTGGTTTTGCTTCCAAAGAGTTTCGAAAAAAAGTCCTTTAACCCAATCTTTTTCAAAAAATAGAACAGCTTGGGAAACTTACCCGTCCTCGCTTGGTTTTTAGAACCAAAATGCAGGGAATTTTTCTTATCGATGCTTAAAAACCTAAGGAGTTTTTCAATCTCCTTTTCATCATTTCCAATGAGTGCTTCAAAATTGAGCACACATACTTCATCAAACAGTCCCTTGTATCTTTCTATGCTTTCCGTATATAAACTCATACCCAAATAGCTATGCCATTGCAAGGTACCATTTTCGTAATTTTCGATATCGTCTTTCAGAACTTCCTCAAAACTTTTAAGGGTCCTCCCCTTTCCTACATTCATCCCATAGTGTGAAAAGGCTCGCTTTAACGGATCTCGGAGAATCATCAATATTTTTGCATCTGGAGCATATTCCTTGATCAACTGTGGGGTCTCCTTACAGTGCAAATATGCCGTACTGGCATCCAGCAAATAGGTTTCTCCCCCTGCCAAAGAATACGCCTTTTCGTATTGGTTGGCGGTTTCAATCTTGGTTATATGCAATGGATTGGGGAACTCATTATCGAAATAATCTTCCAAGCTGAAAAACCGGGAAGGCTCGTAGAGTGTTTTGGGAAGCTCATCCACAAAATAGTGCGGCTCTTTTATGGGCGGCACGTACACTTCTTCCAATTGATCCAAAAAATCGACCAAAGCCGTAGTGCCCGCTTTCATAGCACCTACAAGGAACAGATTTGCTTTGCGATGTTTCACCCTTTTATTTTTTTGAAAATTGAATACATGGATTTAACGGGCAATAGTTTTAAAACAGACAGTTTGCGCTTTGCCTCGGAGCTTATAAGTGTCTGTATTTTCTGAAAAATACGTTTTCTGTCTTCCTGTGGGTAATCACTTCGGTATTTTAAATAGCATTGGGTCAAAAAGCGGTCAGCATAGGCTTGAAACTCTGCCCTATGTTCCAAAAGTTCTTCTCTCACAAGGGATAAAATTTCCATATACCGAAGGAAATCCGATGCGTTAAAAACCTGGGCAGATGCCGTATTACTGGCCACTTTTCGATAAAACGAAAGGTTTTTATGAATGTACACTACCTTTTCATGCAAGCACAGCCGTAACCAGAGGTCATGGTCTTCGTGCATTTTCATGCCCGGATGAAATAGCCCAACTTCGTCCAGCAAGGATTTTTGAATGACCACATCGGAACTATTAATGATGGGCAAATGTCTGTCGATTACTTCGTAATAACTCAAAGGCGCAGTTTCCCCACTAGGCGGCAAATGGTCATTCACGTAGGGTTCTATGGTATCCTGAAATACCCGATTGCGGCCTGTAGTAAAAATTCGATGCTTTGGGAATTGGGTCGTGGCTTCAAAAATTTCTTTTAAAAAATCGGGATCCCACCAATCGTCTCCATCCAAAAAGGCGACCCAAGGGAATTTGGCATTTTCTATCCCTGTATTCCTTGCTATGCTTACCCCGCTATTGGGAATGGAAATGAGCTTTAAGCGATCGTCAGTAATGGAAGAAACCACCGTTTTAGAATCATCAGTACTCCCATCGTTAACGACAATCAGTTCAAAATCGGAATAGGTTTGCTGTAACACGGACCGAATGGTCTCGGTTATGAATGCTGCTTTATTATAAAGGGGGATAATGACTGAAATCAAAGGACAACCAAATTAATGACGCACTCAAACTTTATCTACTGGCAATGAGGCATTATCGTGAATACAACCATCGCTTTTTTGAGTTGTGCTAAGCTACAATAAAATTGGAAAAGAACGCGCTAAAATCCGCTTTGTAAAAGGGCTTGGTTTTATAGGTTCAATTCACTGTGTTTTTGCGCTGATAACGAAATTAAAATAGTATTTTGCAGTTCAAAATCTGCCAACGTTGAAATACCACATTTATAGTACCATTGCCCGTTATTTATTAGGGCAATTACGAAAGTATCACAAAGACGCCCCTAAGTTATTGGTCTATTCCAAAGATTTTATTGGCGAAGAAGTGTACTCTTATGGGGTGTATGAAAAGCACGATATAAAGACCATCCTATTAGCTCTGGATTTTGATCCCAAGCGTCATAATATGTTGGACATCGGGGCCAATATTGGAAACCATACCGTACAGTTTTCCAATCACTTTGGGCATGTCTTTTCTTTTGAACCCAATCCAGTGCTATTCGAAGTATTAAAACTAAACACTTTGGGAAGAAACAATGTGACCAACCATAACTTTGGTATTTCCGATGAAGAAAGTACAGCCTACCTCGTCATCCCAGAATTCAATGCGGGTGGTGGTCACATAGCGGCTGATCCTGAGGATAAAAGCCATCCTATAACCCTAAAGGCATTGGATACCGGTTTTAAGGAAGATTTTGCTTTGATTAAGATTGACGTGGAAGGGCACGAAGCCAATGCGCTCCGTGGTATGAAACAACTCATCCTAAAAAACAAGCCCATTATTTGTTTTGAACTTATCAACAGAGAGGATGAAGGGAAAGAACTTATCGATACCATACGCGACATGGGTTATGAACGTTTCTATATCCCGAAAGAGCCCGGTATTTCTTCCAAATCGGGAAAACCACGATTCTCAAAGCAGTTTTTGTACGGTTTGTTCTTTAAGCGGAAGTACGTGTTAGAGCAGATAAACACATTCAACAGGCCTTTCTATAACTTAGTGATTTGCTGCCATCCCGAAAGTACCCACCAAATCAGGAAGGAAATCCTTAGAAAATAGTAGGATCTATTTTCAATTTTTTTCTGATGAAGAGCACCAGGAGGATATCCTGCAATACCAATACAATACTAAACACCAAGGCGGCTCCCTCTACATCCCAAAAGTGGATAAAGGGAACACTCAAGGCAGCACTTACCACCATCATCTGTATTTGATTCTTGGAAAGGTACTGTTGGTTGCTGGTCATGTTAAGCACAGCAGCAATGGGCCCTACAATGGTATTGATGATGTGCCCCAAACAAAGGATGACGATAGGGATATAAGAGATCTCGTATTCCGTACCAAATAGTAATCCAATAATCCACTTGCCCCCGAATATAAATACCAAAGCTATGGGTAAGGAAAGGACAAATACCAAACGTGCCGTTTTCTTTACAATGCGCTGCATGGATTCGGTTTGTTTTCTTTCGAATGCTGAAGATATATACGGTGAAATCGCCATGTTAAGTGCATCTACCGTAAAGGAAACCAAGGCAGCACCCCGCATGGCAACATCGAAAATAGCAACCGCTTCCACACTTCCGAATATGGCCAAAACATAGGTTAACAGTTTCGATTTTACGACCTGTACCCCACTAATGACTGAAAAGGGCGTTGCTTCTTTTAGCCATTGCCTGTTCTTATAAACAGGACGGATCCCTTTTAGGCGATCCAGTAGTTTCTTCTTCAGAAAAACATAGCCTATCAAAAAGGCAATGGCAGCTGCCCCTGCATGATAAAGCATGGCAATCTGTGGGGTTAAATCCTTATCTGTGAAAAACACCACAACCAAAGGAATGGTAAAAAACAGGTTCCTTAAAAAAGTGTCTGGCATTTGTCCCAACACTACGTACTTTAATCCACGTAATGCTGCCGATCTTAATGCTCCAAACACTAATAGTGGTAATAATAAAAAGGCATACCAAAAGGTAGCTACGGTATTTATGGGATATTGTTTCCACCATACCAGATACAATAAAAAAGCGATAGCGCCCGCCAATATACTGGTAAGCAATACAAACTGGTTGGAACGAATGAGCAGTCCTTTCATGGCTTCCCACTCCTTGGTGATTTCGTATTTGGAAATATAGCGGGTTAATAAATGTGGTAAGCCCAAAGACACTGGAATAGTGATTACTGTTACCGTAGTAAACGCCAAGACATAGATTCCGAAATCCTTTACGGAAAGCATCCTTGCCAATAAAATTCCATTGATCAGGGCGAAAAGCGCCGATAGGAACTTTATGGCAACACTCCCAACAGCAGCGGTTCGGATTTGTTGACTGTTAAAAAAAGAAGATAGTTTCACACCAAAAATGTATGGGTGACCTAAAGTATCATTCCTGCAGCAACAGTTTCATGCGTAGCATCGTCGATCAATACAAAACTTCCCGTAATTCGGTTGTCCCTGTATTCATCAATCATTAGAGGTCTAGTGGTTCGTACCTTAATCCTTGCGATATCGTTCATGTTAAGGTCCTTGTTTTCCTCATCACGGCTATAGGTATTGATATCGATTTTATAAAGGATGTTTTTTACCATGGCCTTCTGCTCGTTGGAGGTATGCAAAATGGTATATTTTGCCCTAGGTCGTGCTGGTTGGTTGTTCAACCAACAAATCATGGCATCAAACTCCTGACTAGGTGTAGGCTTGTTATTGGTCTTTACGATCATATCCCCACGGCTGATGTCGATATCATCTTCCAACGTAATGGAAACTGACATAGGCGCATAGGCTTCGGCAACATCTCCGTTGATAGTATCGATGGTTTTAATGGTAGACGTAAATCCTGAGGGCATAATGGTAACATCGTCCCCAGGTCTAAAGATCCCACTGGCAACGCGTCCTGCATACCCACGGTAATCTATAAATTCCTTGCTCTGTGGGCGCAACACGGTTTGTACTGGGAAACGGGCATCGATCTTGTTTACATCGCTACTAATGTGCATATGCTCCAAAGTGTGCAACAAAGGGGCTCCTTGATACCATTGCATGTTTTCGGAACGGTTTACCACATTGTCTCCATTTAAAGCACTTATGGGAAGGAAACGGATATCTTTTACATACAGCTTGGAAGAGAACTCCTCGAACTGCGCAATGATCTTCTCGTACACTTCTTCGTTATAATCCACCAAATCCATTTTGTTAACACAAACAATAATATGCGGAATCTGCAACAAGGATGCAATAAATGCATGGCGTTTGGTCTGCTCTATCACTCCATTACGGGCATCGATAAGAATCAAGGCAGCGTTAGCCGTAGAGGCTCCCGTAACCATGTTTCGGGTATATTGAATATGCCCTGGGGTATCGGCAATGATGAATTTACGTTTGGGAGTGGTAAAGTAGCGGTAAGCTACATCAATGGTAATCCCTTGTTCACGTTCATCGCGAAGACCATCGGTAAAGAGTGCCAAATCCACCCCTTCGTGTCCTTTTCGTTTACTGGTAGATTCCACTGCTTCCAACTGATCTTCGAAGATTGCTTTGGAATCGTACAACAGGCGTCCAATAAGGGTACTCTTTCCGTCATCTACACTTCCTGCTGTTGTAAATCGTAATAATTGATTGTTATCTATTGCCATGTAATTAGTTCTGTGTTTGGGTAATTAGCTTTTGATGATTTAAAAGTAACCTTGTCTCTTTCTATCTTCCATTGCAGTTTCACTTCGCTTGTCGTCTGTACGATTTCCACGTTCGGTCTGTTTCATAGCAGCTACTTCGGCTACGATCTTTTCGAGCGTATCGGCATCGCTTTCCAGACCTCCAGTAATGGTAATGTCCCCTAGTGTTCTAAAACGGATTTTCTTGGATTCTACGGATTCGTTTTCATCCATGATTAAATGTTCCGAAACTGGAATCCAGGAATTACTCCTCCACACGACATCCCTTTGGTGTGCAAAATACAGGGAAGGAATGCTTATGTTTTCACGTAGGATATAGTTCCAAACGTCCATTTCGGTCCAATTACTAATGGGGAAAGCCCTGAAGTGTTCCCCTTCAAAATGTTTTCCGTTAAGGATATTCCAAAGCTCTGGGCGTTGGTTTTTAGGATCCCACTGTCCAAAATCGTCACGGTGTGAGAAGAAACGTTCTTTGGCTCTTGCCTTTTCTTCGTCTCGTCTTCCACCACCAATAGCACAATCGATTCGGTTACTCTCTATGGCATCGAGTAAGGTAGTAATCTGAAGCGCATTACGGGTAGCGTTCTTCCCCTTTTCTTCAGCCACACGCCCTGTATCGATCGATTCCTGTACGGAACCTACGATTAACTGAGCGCCCAATTCTTGGATAAGATCGTCACGAAACTTAATGGTTTCCGGGAAATTGTGCCCAGTATCTACGTGCATTAATGGGAATGGAATCTTAGAAGGATAAAAGGCCTTCTTCGCCAAATGGGTGACTACAATGGAATCTTTCCCTCCAGAAAAAAGAATTACCGGATTCTCGAACTGCGCCCATACTTCACGCAATATATAAATGGCTTCGGACTCCAATTCGTCCAGGTAATTCAAATAGTACTTACTCATCTATTTTCAGTTTGTTTTCAATATGTTTTACTACGGTTTCCACGGCTTGTGCTACAGAAACCTGGGTGGTATCTATCTCTACATCGGGCGATACTGGGGCTTCATAGGGAGCGTGAACCCCTGTAAAATCCTTGATTTCCCCGGCGCGTGCTTTTGCATACAATCCTTTTACATCGCGTCGCTCGCATTCCTCTATGGGGGTATTGACAAAAATCTCTACATAACGATCGGCACCCAGAATTTGTTTTATGTTTTCCCGATCTTTTTTATAGGGGGAAACAAAAGCAGCCAAGGTAACCAAACCAGCATCGACCATTAAATTGGCTACTTCGGCGATGCGGCGGATGTTTTCTTTTCGGTCTTCGGGAGAAAAGCTAAGATTGTTGTTTAACCCCTTTCGTACGTTATCCCCATCGAGGATGTAGGTATGAATTCCTCTATTGACCAATTCCTTTTCTACAGCATTGGCAATGGTGGATTTTCCAGAACCGCTCAATCCCGTAAACCAAAGCAAGAAAGACCCATGCCCCTTTATGGACGAACGCATCTCTCTGTCGACGCTAAAATTATGGGGGATTACATTTTCCTGCATTAGCTTTTTCCTAGTTTTTTATAGACATAGTTCCGTATTTTACCCAAAGGCAATCGGAGCCATAGTCGCTCGTGGAAATAATAAAGTGCAAATTTAGTAATTAACTCGGTTAAAGCGATAAAAAGAGCCACTTCATTAAAGCTATCCAAAACAGCCCCCGAAATAACAAAAGTCATGGTGGTTGCAACCAATCGCCAACTTATAGATTTGTAGATGGTAGCCCGCTTGGTGACCTCCCCATTTTTTCGGTAGCGCTGCCAAATCCGTTCGTGCAGATAATACACAAAAAACTTGATGAGAAACTCGGCCGCGCCAATCTTAAAAGCATCTTCTAGACTGCATTGTCCAAACAAACAAGTGATGAGAAGGGCTACTAAAATCGTATCTGCTGTCGCGACAATTCGCCAGGAGATCCCTTTTAGGAGACTTCTTATATGAGATTCTTGTTTGTATTGGGCCATTAGTTAGAAACCAAAAAATACGGATTCAATAAGTTCTCTTTATTGTAGCGAAGGGGTTGCTGGGTTTCCTGATCGATTACTTGGATCCCTACTGCCCTGCAAATAGCGTCTCCCGCAGCTGTGTCCCATTCCATGGTTGGGGCAAATCTAGGATACACATGTGCATTGCCTTCGGCTACCAAGCAGAATTTTAAGGAACTTCCTTTGGAAACGATCTCCACTTCCTGTCCCAAGGCTTCAATAAAAGCTTGGGTATCTGCATTTAAATGCGAGCGGCTTCCCACCACCTTCACTGGTGTGGAAGATGCAGCAGGGGCTATTTGGGTTGCGTGCTCAAAAACAGAATCCATGGACGGGTTTTCGTCCTCTACGATCAATCTATAAGACGTGTCCCCTTTTGCTGAAGTAAAATATAGGGTTTTGGAAACCGGCACATAAATCACCCCAAGGGTTGGTATCCCTTGTTCTACCAATGCAATATTTACTGTAAACTCGCCATTTCGTTTTATGAATTCCTTGGTACCATCCAACGGATCTACGATCCAACAACTATCCCAATCTTTTCGTTCATTAAAATCAATTTGTTTGTTTTCTTCGCTTATAATCGGAAAGGGAGTTGCCGTTAAATACGAGTTTATGATATCGTTGCATTTTTTATCGGCAATGGTCAACGGGGAATTGTCACCCTTGATCTCTACATCGAAGTCGGTGGCATAAATTTCCATGATGGCTTTACCACCTTCTATGGCAGCATTTATGGCGGTTTGTAAGTGTTCGTTCATATGGGATTCTAAGGGCGCAAAGGTACAATAAATAGAAAGAATTCATAATTATGATTACATTTATACGCATGAAGAAAATCACTTTTTTATTGCTATTGGTTTTTACCCAAGTTAGCTGTCAGGATTTCGGAAAATTACAGTTTGTGGCCGATCTTCCAGGGCAGGTAAACGAGGTAAGTGGGATCGAATTTTTTACTGGCGAAAATGTTATTTGGACTATTAACGATTCCCGCAATCCACCCGAAGTCTACGCCTTTAGTTTGGAGAAAGAAAGAATGGTACAGACCATACGGGTTAAGAATGCCCCGAATATAGATTGGGAAGATTTGGCTGGAGGCCCCGATGGCACCCTGTATGTAGGCAACTTTGGCAATAATCTTAGCAATAGAACCGATTTGGCCATTTACTGGATTAAAAAACCAGGCAAGTTGGACAAGCGCCGGTATGAACCCATAGAAACTACCTTTACATTTGCGGATCAGCTTAAGTTTCCTCCCAAGGAAAAAGATAAAAGTTACGATGTGGAAGCTTTTATATTCCTTAATGATCATTTTTACCTATTTACCCGAAACCGGGCCAAAAAATATGACGGCACCACTAAGATTTATCGTCTTCCTGCCGAAGAAGGCGAGCAAACCGCAGCTTTTATAGGTGAAATAAAAACCTGCGACGACCAGAAAGACTGCGAAATCACTTCGGCCGACATCCACTACGAAACGGGTAAGATCGCTTTGCTATCTTATAACAAAGTTTGGATCATAACCGATTATATGGGCGATAACTTTGCGCACGGTAACATTCAAAAAATAAAACTGGGGTATACGTCTCAAAAAGAAAGCATCTGTTTTAAAAACGAAAGCGAATTGTACATCGCCGACGAGCGATCGCACGGGAAGGGAGGAAATCTATACCTGTTGCAATTATCCAGTAAATAAACCGCTCTACGATTTAATCGTCTGTATCATTTCATACAATGTGGTGTATTGAAAACAAAATTGTCCACATACTAAATTCTTCAAAAATTAAAAACAGGAATTTTCCTGTTTTTCTAGTTAAGCATCTATCGTAATTTCCCCACAAGTTTTAGCTACCCCCATCCATTTTGTTTCCCCTCTTACATTAAGAAAATGGCAAGGTTAAAAAAGTTGGGTAAGAATCCCTCTTTTTCTGAACGATATAGTAAATCCAAGGAACTCAAATTTCAAGAAAGCAGACTACTACTTTCATAAATTTTAGTTTAAAGGGGTTCTTAGATTTGATTTTTAAATAATTTTAAAACAGCAAACCATCAACATTTTATGCTTAAATCATCATTCTTTATCGCCCTGCTTGCATTAGCTGGGGTTATTATACTCTTCTTTTATAATTCCTCTTCCGACTTGGTCTATGTAGATGTCAACAAACTTTTAGACGGCTACGATAGAACTGAAGTGGAACGTGCCAAATTCGAAGAAAAGGCAAAACAGTTGCAGGCTAATGTGGACAGTTTAATTGCCAATTGGCAACAAGAATTGCAAACGTATGAGAAAGATCGAGCTTCTATGTCCCAGAAGGAAATTGAACTGAAACAAGAGTTGTTATCCTCCAAACAGCAACAAATAGGAAATTACCAACAGGCCATCCAAAAACAGATTCAGGAGGAAGATCAGAAGGCAACACAAACGGTTATCAACGACATTAACGATTATATAAAAGAATACGGAAAACAAAACAATCATAAAATCATATTTGGAGCCAGTGGATCGGGAAACATCATGTATGCAGACGAGGCTACAGATCTGACAGAAGAGGTCTTGGAAGGCCTCAATAAAGAATATCAAGGGAATTAACAATTATAAATGAGGGGAGACATTTTAATTTTATTGTTTGTTAGTACACTCTTTGCAGGTTGTAACCAAGAAAGGTTCGATCGCAAAGAAGACCTGTTTGCTTATCTAAAGGATCCAAACAATGGTTACCTTTTACAAAAGCAGGTAAACGGTGTGGGGCTTTCTATAATGCTCCGACCTACCGACTTGCTTGTAGATCAGGAATTGGGGAATGTGTATACCCAACAACGCATTGATTCCCTTCGAAAAAAATACAGCTCCCATCTTTATTTTAATCTAAGTATTTCCAAAAATGGGAAAGAGCTTTTAAGCAGTCAAGCCATAAGGGAAACCAAGGGAAATACCATATA